>CAZWMS010000005.1:0-61828 GCA_964635015.1 uncultured Gammaproteobacteria bacterium
ATTGGTTGGGAGGAACTCTGCATGGTGCAGGAGCAAATGTTTCTAATGACTGGAGGTATGGGGTTATTCTTACTTACTCTCTGGGTTGGTTACGTCAGGAAGAAAATCAATATCTAGATATACCTTCAGAAGAAGTAAAAAAACTTCCTAAAGATCTTGCAAGACTAATTGGCTATAGGGCTTATGGCGGATTAGGATTCTCCATAAATCCAGAACATTTCTTTATGCAAGAAGACTCTTCGTATCGTGATTAGATTCCACCTCTGGGCACCAACATTCTTTGGGTCTTTATAAATCTATACTTTGTCTGCTTATCAATTTTTAGATCTATAAGTAAAGAAATGTTCTGAACTAAACTTTTAGAAGATAATCATTGTTAAGAAGAGAGTTCATTGAATTAACCAAATAACTTTTTCCTTCAAGTTTTGAACGAAAAGTTTGCTGTCTAAGTAGAAGATTCAAATAGACCAGCTGACTCTAAAGAGTTCACAAGCTCACTAAAAGATAAAGCTGAAGCCAAATCTTCAATTTCACTTGCTTTGCCACCAGTTATTTCATCTAGTGATGAGAGGATGGAAAGATGGCCCAAAGAATCCCATTCTTCAATGTTTTCATTTGAGGATTCTATAGAGATTAAATTTTGTTCAATTTCTAAACATTCTGCTATAAGCTCTTTTAAAGATTTTTCATTTAACATTTCTTAACTTTACCTACTTAATTATGTGTTCACTTATTTCTCGGAAAACTATATTACCTTTATATCTATCAGAAAAGTTAGGATTATAATATTTACAACCTTGAAAGTGGTAATGAGTTACTTGACTATAACGAGTTTTTGAAAAATCTAATACTCTTGCGCCTCCATGAAGAGAATTAGCTAACCAAATTATTGATTCCCCTCTTTTGACCAATAAATCTTTAACTACTAATCCATTTATCTTTATTAAGCGTTCTAAGAATTTTTCGTACCTTTGATAATTTGTTTTGATTTCCTTGTTCGTTTTGGGTATTGCTAAATTCAATGTAGGAAAATCTATTATGGGTAATTTATGGCTAGCTACAGCTATTTGCAAAGGTCCTTGGTTCACATCAATATCTTCAAGAGCAGTCCAAGACGCAGCTAAGAACTTTTCTGGTATGGAGCCAAAGTGTATATAGTCAGAATGTAGGGGTTGTTCAGTTCCTTTTTTAAAGTTTATGGTAGAGAAAGGTAAGGGCTCTTTTTTATAACAAAATCTTAAGAAAGAAAGTATGAGCTGGTTGTTAGCTAAATCTTTTACTTCCGCAATAGATTTCCATGCTTCTACTATGCGAGGATGCTCATTGTAGTGATAAAACTTAGGATTCTTTTTTGCCTCTCCAGAAGTAATAAAGTTTTCTAGATTGTTTTTCAGCCTATCTGTAAATTCTTTTTTTAACTTTAGGTCAATGCGCGTGTAACCTTTAGTAAAAAGATCATAAGCTTTTTCCCAAAAACTATTATGTAGATTTTCTGGAATCAGCTTATCAATTTTTTGGGATCTGTCTAAAACAGAAATGGTTTCACACCAAGGTACTTCAAATTGACTTTTCTCAAGTTGAATCATTAGACTATATTTAATTTTGTTAGCAAGAAATCAGTCGTGACTACATTAAGGTTCACAAGCCTTTTTAAAGTTTTCATATTTCCTTAGTCCATAGCCCAAGTTCAAAAAAAATGACCTTCTGCTTGTGTATAAGTTTTGGGATAACTCAAAATAGTAAAACTTATTATCTTGTTTAAATTCCTTTGCGATACCCATTTTATCATGAAGTGCTTTTACCTTTAAGCTTTCAATAGGTACTTCAAAGATCGCTTTAGAATTTAATTTCAATATTTCAAAAAAAAGTTGATAGACACAAAAAATAACTTCTATAACTATGTTGGGTTTAATTTCTGGAATACAAATTAGGCTATGATAATTAATTTTTGAGTTAGTTATATTTGTAAGTCTAAATGCACCCAATTTTTTAGAATTAAGGTCCTCTATGATGAGATATACCCCAATTTTATTTTCGTACTCTTTTAAAGATTTTTTTATATAGTTATATTGATCTTTTATATTATCTGAAATAGGTTTTAGGTTATAACCTCTTTCTGACCTTCTAAGATCAAAAATAAATTTTGCATCTCTTTCTTCTATAACTCTTGCCTTGAAGAATTTGCCTTCAAAAAGATACACGGAAATTTATAAACCTCCGTCAACAGAAATTTCAGATCCATTTATGTAGTCTGATTCTATTAAACATTCAAAAATAGGAATGAGGTCTTGGGGTTGGCCCATAACTTTGGAAGGGACTTGTTGAAGTAACTCAGTACGCTTCTTTTTAGGAATTTGTTGCCAAAGAGGAGAATCAAAATACCCAAGATTTAGAACATTAGAAGTAATGTTAAATTTAGCATATTCTCGAGATAAAACTCTAGAAAGACCTGATAAAGCTAATTTAGAAGAAGTATATGGCGATATTCCAATATCTCCTTTTATAGCCCGAGAAGATGAAATGAACAATATCCTTCCCCATTTAGCAGAAATCATTTTGTTTATCAGAAAAAGAAGAGGATTTATATTGCTTAAGAAGTTTGCCTTGTGAACGTCAACAAAGGACTGTAGGTTTTGGTTTATAAAAAGCTTATCAATACTAAGTGTGCTGAAATTTATAAAGACTAATTTTTCTCCTTTTTTAATAAACTGTTCTAAAATTGAGAATTCTTGATTTTCATAATCGACAACTAAATGTTCAATTCTGCTTCTCTTATTTTTACCTTCCTTTTCTAAGGACCTTACAAGGGCAATAACGTCGTATTTCTTGGAGACAATATCAATAAATTCTTTAGCTATGTAAGAAGTAGATCCCGCAACTATTATTTTCATACTTCTATAATACAAGTTGCCCAGGATAGTCCTACACCGAATCCAGACAAAAGGATTTTATTTCCTGTTTTAAGTTCTTCTTTAGATTTTAATTCTTTTATTAACAAAGGGATTGTACAAGATACTGTATTTCCAATATCTCTCAAGTTAGAAGGCATTTTTGCTTGATCAATTTTTAATTTACTTCTTAATTCATCTAAAACAATCTTACTAGCCTGGTGAAAAAGGAAGAAGTCAATATTGTCTATTTTTAAATTAGATTCGGTAAGAACTTTTTTTACACTTTTTACAACTTTGTTAAGGGTAAAAAGCATAACTGCAGGTCCATTCATATAAATTTCTGGATTATTTAGTTCATCTTTCTTAAGAATCAAGTTATTTGCACCAGTTCCATCTGTACCAAGGTCTGAAGCAAGTATTTTAATTGATTTTTCATTACTAAAAGAAATAGCTACAGCAGCATCAGAAAACAGAAGATATGAGGAATTGTCAGAACGATTAAGATATTTGTTATAAGAATCAGCACAAATTATTACTGGTTTTTTACAAATATTTTTTTCCATCATAGATTCTAGAACAATCAAAGTGTAAACAAACCCTGAACAGCCCAAATTTATATCAAAACTACCTATGTGGTGCTTTAGAGTTTCTCCTTGAACAAATGCACTTAAATGTGGGAAAAAAACTGGAGAAGTTTGAGTTACCCCAATCAAAAAATCTGGATTACAATTTTCTTCTCCAGCCAGTTCTTGAAAGGCCTGAGAAGCTAGATCTATAACATTTTCATTTTTGCTACATCTATATCTTGTTTCAATTCCTATTCTATTTAATAAGTTTTTGGAGGTTTTTTGATTGATTAAATCTTTGTTGGTAATTCTCTCTGATCCAAATTTATGTGTAATGCTTTCAATTTTCATTAATTCTTAGCGATATAAACTTCGGTCGAACAAATTATTTTGCCGAATCTTTTTTCGTACAAGATATTACCCAACTGTTTTTGTGTTTCAAGGACTTTTATTTCAGAATACATGCTTTCCGGAAGAAACCAATTCTTCTTGTTAAAAAGCTTTACCGAAGAAAAGTTCTTTTTAGCAGTTTTTAATATCTTTTCCTTATTACTAAGAGATATTATTGGAAAAATTAAAATACCCTTTGTAAAAAGATGCTCTTTGGCCTCTCCCAGAACCTTTCTTATTAATTTTGTACCACAAGCTCCAGTGTCGCATGGTATATCTTTAAACCAAGGACTTAATCTTGCCACTATTTCAGATACTCCAGAAACATCATCGACAATTAAATCAAATTTTTCTCCTTGCCAAGGTTCAAATAGTGATCCCTGCATAAAGTGTAAATTAACCATATATTTTTTTGCTTCTATGCTTACTTTCTTAAAAGATTTTTTATCTAAGTCTGAGCAACAGAGTTCTTTAAGTTTTGTAGATTTAGCCAATTGAATCCCAACATACCCTGACCCACAACCGAGATCAAGGACTCTGGAAGATTCGTTCACTTTAGACTCTGCACAAGATAGCAACATTTCTGAGGTTAGATTAGGCTTAAAGGTTCTCATTATTAACAAAAAGTATGTTTTCTGATTCAACCTTATTTTATATAAGGAACATTTAGTATTCTTTTTTTGACATGATTACAGAAGCAGGTCTTTTTTTTGTATTTTCATATGTTCTCCAAGCGTAAGTACCGATGATACCCAACCCAAATAGATTAAGACCTCCAAAGAAAACGACTATTAGAATTGTAGCTGTATAGCCTGGTACATTAATGGAATTGGTTACCCATGCATATAGAACTGAACTTCCCATAGTTAGAGCAACAAAGACTCCTGCAATGCCAGCCCAAGTTACGAGCACTATAGGGGTTTGAGAGAAGGAGAATATACTGTCTTTCAAATATTCTATTTTTTTTCTAAAAGTCCAAGCTGATTTTCCATGAATCCTTTTTTTCCTGTCATATTTTTCAGAACTTCTTCGGAAACCTAACCAAAAAATTAACGCAATCAATGAAGAGTGAGATTCTTTCATTGCTAAAAGTTGATTTCTGAATTCTTTATTGCATCCAAATACATCTACTCCTCCATAGGGCATTTCTGGGACAATAAACTTTTTGTATAAATACCAAAACAGGATTGAACTTATTCTAGAAAAGAAAGGGTCAGATCTAGAATTACGTTCGCCATAAATTATGTCTGTTGAGTCTTTTTCAAGTTCTCTAAAAAAAACTTTAATTAGGTCTAAAGGCTCTTGTAAGTCAGCAGCCATAACTGCAAAATTCTTGCCTCTAGCTTCAGACATTCCCGCTCTTACTGCCGCAATTGATCCAAAGTTTCTGGATAATATTAAGACTTGTGATTTTAAGTTCTTCTTTAAAAGAAGATTATCTAGTTCTCTAGCGCTGTTATCAGGACTACCGTCAACCACAAAAACAACTTCAAGATCTTCAACCTCTTCATCAAGAAGGTTTAATTCTGTAATAAGAGCTTCTATACCAGATTCATTTTTATATATAGGAATAATTAAAGAGTTTTTTATCATAATAGATCAATTATAGTTGCTTTCATCGTTGTGAGGCTTAAAGGTCCAAAGAATTCCACATCCTGGTATTTCGCACTGAAAGGCCTTAATCTTACTTGGAGTGATATTGTTATCTTTATTCTTTTTTAGAATAAAGACAATATCTTCTATAAAAACATCTTGTTCCTTTTGCCCAGATAACCCAAAAATAGAACAGCCTGGAAATTCTTTCAGCAAACTGGCTATATTTGAAAGTACATAGGAATAGTCTTTAATAGGTCTTTGAAATTGATCAGAGTAAATTTTACTTGCTACACTATAAGAATCTTGCATATTCTTGTTTAAGACTTTGTGCTCAGTATTGTTGAAGAAGATTGGGGCATCTTTACATTGTAAGGTGTGACTTTCCTGAATAAGAAATTGAAAATTTGTGTATGGCAACATGCTTCTAGGTCCATACAGGAAAATCACAGAGAGTAGACAAATTAATGGAACTAATGAACTTAATTTTTGAATATATTTCTTTTCATAAACTATTAGTAAGAAACAGAAAAGAGGGAATAAAGAAATGAAATATCTTGCCTGGTAAATAGGTTGTATAAAAAGAGAATATAAAAGAAAAGCAAAAAAAGAGAAAATTATAGGCAAAGAAAAGTAGAGAAAATGTGTTGTAGTTTTGTGTTTCTCTTTAATTGATAAAACTATAATAGCTGCTAGTAGTAAAGTTGCAGGTATCATAAATGCAAAAGTATTTCTAACATGTCTAAATGATAGGTTTACGAAGAAATATTGGTCTCCATCAGTGTAATCCAGTGAGTAAGTAATCAGAATAAGAATAGGAAAAAATAGTGCTAATGCGAATATAATTTTTTTTATATTTTCTATATTTCCAAGCAATATTGTAAAAAAAACTGAGCAGACCAACAATCCTGCAAAGGGATGCCAAATAGATAAAACAAGGCCAGTAAGAAGGGTTAAAAAGACTATTTTTATACTATGGTCCCGAAAGAAAATAAGTTTTGCATAACAAGAAGAAAACAGAGTAGAAAGGCCTAGAAGAAAACCGTAGGCTCCAACCTCAAGGAACATTCTTATAAAAAATTCAGATGAAATTATTAAACTTATAAAGATTAATAATTGGCTTTTAGAAATATGGTCTTTCAGGATTAAAAGAGAAAAGCTTAAGAATATTAAATTTAATAAGTTTGAGAAAACTAGAAAATTAGTATTATTAACCTGAAATATATCTGATATGAGTTTGAAGAAAAGTATCTTTGTAGGATAATTTGGATCACCTAAGAACCCCGGTTTAACAAGTTGAGAGTAATCAAATTGAATTTTTGAAATTGTCCAAAGTTCATCACCCCACAAGGAAACTTGGTTTAAAGATATTAGAAAAAAAATAACTGACCCAAACAGGAAGAAATAACACAAGTTTATTAAGTTAGTTCCTCTTTTATTTTCCATTGCAATTTTAATTAAAGTCTATCTTTAAATATTGTTTCAGTAATTAAATTTGAACCCCTTACGCTCAGATGAGCATCGTCTACTAATACTAAGTTATCTTCTAAAGGTGCTCCATCGATTTTAAACAGGCATCTTTTTTCTTTACACAAATAATCAATAATGGATACAAAAGTAACATCTTCGCTATCTTCAAAGAGACTCTCTAATTTCTTATTTTCTTTAATTAACCTAGCATTAAGACCAATCGATGTTAACGAACTTTCTTGGTTATATAAACCATAGTAAGCAACTATATTGGGTAAAGATTGCACCCACTGAGGTGTTGGTCCAACAATAAATATTTCCTCTACTCCTGCTTCTTTTAAATAAGCGCTTAACCTTTTCCAATTGGTTTTTATGTGGTCTTTTCTTTGAGCTAGGATAACGCTTTTTATTTTCTTTTTCTTGATAATCTCAAGGGCAAATGCATTGCTTCTTGAGCAACTATTTATTTCGTTTTTATAATCATTTAATTTTAGTTTTGGGTAACAGTCTGAAGTGGCTACTTGTACAAAATTAAATTCTTTTCCAAAGTTATATCTCAACCCTGGTCCAAGAGCTTGTGCATGCGAGTCTCCCCAAATAAGAACATCTTTTTTTTCTGAAAAAGATTTATAACAACTAGGATCTATATCCTTCCCTTGAAAGTAAAAATTACACTCTTCTTTGTATGCAGGTAGGGCTAAGCTGAGACCTTTGTAATTAGCTAAAAAATCTTGATCTTCTTTAGAAAGCTTATAGTCGATGAAACCTTCAGTTTTAATACCCAATGTTGAAAAGGAGATAAAAAATACTAAAAAAATGGAAATAAAAGCTGCTAACTTTTTCCTGCTTGTTTTTTCTCTATCTCTGAACGGTTTCTCTATAAAACGCCAACTTAAGTAAGCAAGCACAAAGCTTAATAGACAGATGAATAAAAGAACATATTCATTAAGAACTTCAGGAGAATATAGCCTCATAAAGGCCAGTAGGGGCTGGTGCCATAAATATGCACCATAAGAGATTAATCCGACTCCAACAAAAAGATTAATCGAAAATATCTTACCAACTAGGGTCCTGCTAGAAGAAAATAATAAGATAAGTACAGTTCCTAATGTCGGTAGAAGTGCATAAATTCCTGGAAATGGTGTTTCTTCTTCAAAAAAGAAGATTGAATAACCTATAAAAAATACACCTATTAAAGCTAAGTTGCTTGAAATTTTATTGATAAGTTTTTTGTTTGTATTTATAACAAAAGCAGCTGTCACACCTAATAAAATTTCCCATGCTCTTGAAGGGGTAAGAAAAAAACTTGCCGTGGGTGCATTTCTCACCGACCACTCAGATAATGACAAGCTTATAAACAACAAGCAAATTATTAATAGATTTATTTTTTTCTTTCCAAGAGACCAAAAAGCAAGAAGGAATAAAGGGAATAAAATATAAAATTGTTCTTCAACAGCCAAACTCCAGGTATGTAGAAGAGGTTTTAATTCTGCTGAAGGTGAAAAGTAATCACTTTCTAACCAGAAAAGAAAATTAGAAGCAAATAAAGATACAGCTAATATGCTTTCAGAAAAATCTTTAAGTTGATTGGGCATCATCAAGAAAAAAGCAAAGGGGATACAAGCCAACATAACTAAGAAAAGTGCCGGTAAAATCCTTCTTGCTCTTCTTTCATAAAAACCAGCCAGGCTAAATTTGCCAGCTTCTTTTTCAGAAAGGATAAGTGAGGTTATCAGATAGCCACTTATTACATAAAATATATCTACTCCTACGTAGCCTCCTTCAAAAAAAGGTATTCCTGCATGAAAAAAAATTACAGGTATGACTGCAAGAGCTCTTAAACCGTCTATCTCTTTTCTGTATTCCAATTTCTTATTAATTTCTAATTATTCTAACTAAAAAAGAACAATTACTTAAAGCAATAGCGGAAAAGAGTTTAATAGAAATAACTTCAGTCCTTTTTACAAATATGGTTAAGTTCATTTTCTTCAAGACGAGACTAATTTATCTGAGAACTAATTAAAAAGGAAAATAAAAAATTGTCATTGTTATTAAAGTTTCCAAGTTTTATTTGTTTATATTGCTAATAACCTTTCTTCTTTAACTCTTCACTTGGTTTCGATTGGTCATGACCCCAATCATGAAAATCCTTGTGTCGGTGGTTCGATTCCACCTATGGGCACAAGCATTCTTTAAGATTTTATAGGTCTAATTTTTGAGCTATATGATTTTCACAAATCAAATAATTTCCCATAGGTCTGCCTACAAGTTTAGAGTGCCTGACAATTGATTTCTTCTTTTCTTCTCTTCTTTCTAAGTTATCATTTATATGAAAAAAATTGTAGCCTAGGCCTGAAAGCCTTTTTTCAAGGTAAGATGCAAAGTTGTCTCGAATAATTTCTATAATAAATGTAGGTTTATATTTTTCTAGTGTAGCATCAAAGCCTTCAAATACTTGAGGTTCATGAGTTTCAACATCTATTTTCATTAAATCAATTTTTTTTATATTATTTAACTTAATAAAAGAATCAAGAGTTGTAATTTCCACTTCTACTCTGCGTAAACTCTCTTCTTCAACCCCCCTGTCACGGGCTATCTCTTCAAGCTCTTTATTTACAACAACGGAAGAAGTAAAGTCTTCATAGTCATCTATGAAGAAGGAGGTTCCTTCCCTGTTAGAGATAGCTAGATTATAACAATTGATATTAAATTTATTAATGGACGCATTTTTCTTGAGGACTTCAAAATTCCTCTCAACAGGTTCAAAAGAATAAACCTCTAAAGAGGGATTCTGTGAGAATGCTAGCAAAGAATAAACACCAGTATTTGCTCCCAAATCGAATACTACATCAGAGGTTTTGCTTAGTTCAGCCCATACCTTTAATGAGTTTGGTTCATAACCCTCAATCCCGCGCCAGAACAGATTATTTTCAATAAATGTTCCGGTGTTATAAATCTTTATTTTTTTATCATAATAAGATAACTGAAAATTGCCTTTAAAAACCAGATGTTGATATATTTTCTTTGAGGGTCGATACACCTTCTTTAACATAATAAATACATATTTTTTAAGAGGAATTATTCTGTAGAAAAACTTAAAAATAATTTTTATAAATTTTTTCATAATCAATTCAGTTTAAACTTAACTTAAAGGGCATCTATTAACCTAATTTTTTTTTAGAGAAGCTTTAACCGAGTTAGAGCAGTATACTTGTTCTAGAAAAATTTTCTATGAGTGATAAAACATCTATTTTTGGTATATTACTTTGTTTGCTTTTTGCTTTACTTTTAGCTTTTGCAGGCAGTAGTGGCAATGCTTTAACACTAAATAATTATCCATTATTTACTATTTGTGGATTTATCTCCTTCATGCTTCATTGGATCGTTTTTGTACCATCTTACTTATTCAAAACAGAACTTTTTTTTGATATAACTGGTTCTGTTTGTTATTTGATAATCTTAAGCTTTGCGATGTATAACAAACCCAATATAGATTTTAGAGCTCTAATTATCTTTTGCCTGATCTCCATTTGGGCTATTAGACTTGGATCTTTCCTCTTTATAAGAATCAAACGAAAGGGATTAGATAGAAGGTTTACTGTTATGAAAACTAAATTTTGGTGGTTTCTTTTTACATGGACCATGAGTGGCTTGTGGGTTTTAATCACTTCTGGAGCGGCATTAACAGTGATGACTAGCGATGTAACTAAGGCAATTGGTTGGATGGGTTATTTAGGAATAATTCTTTGGCTTCTTGGTTTTACTATTGAAGTAACTGCAGATAATCAAAAGTCTGCCTTTCTTTCTAGGAAGAAAAATAGAGATAATTTTATTACCAATGGTCTTTGGGCGTGGTCAAGACACCCCAATTACTTTGGGGAAATTTTGCTCTGGTTTGGAGTTGCTTTATTAGCCACGCCTGTTTTATCAGGATTACAATTAGCAACCCTAGTCTCTCCTGTTTTTGTTTATATCTTACTTACCAAAATCAGTGGCATCCCTATGCTGGAAGCTAAGGCAGATAAAAAATGGGGAAAAAACCCAAATTATATTAAGTATAAAAAAAATACACCCTCCCTTTTTCCTTCTAAACCATGAAAAATTTATTCTTATCTTTATTGGGCTTTTTCATAAGTGTTGCTTCAGCGGGCTCACTGGATTTGAACATAAAAGGAATAGAGAATGCGGGAAATATAACAGCAATTATTTATGATAGTGAAAAAGCATACAATAAAGATGTAAAAAAAAGGTCTTCCGAGTCATATGGTACTTTAATTGGAGTTTTCCCGGTTAGCAAAGGTCAAAAACAGTTAAATATTAGTTATGAAACCCAAAATGGAAGGTATGTTGTCTTCGTTTTTAATGATGTTAATAAGAATAATGATCTAGATTCAAACTTTTTTGGGATACCAAAAGAACCCATAGGATTTACTAACGACGCATGGGGTTTTATGGGACCATCCTATAAAGAGGCGGCAATAGAAATTAAAGGCCTTACCAAGGCTATAATTAATCTTAGAAAAATATAGGTAGAGATAAATATGGATAAAGACATTATTAAAGGCGGGTGTTTATGTAAATCAGTAAAATATGAATTTAACAAACCTGATGTTATATCTGCTCATCACTGTCATTGCAAGGATTGCCAAAGATCTACAGGTAGCGGCAAAGCTACTATAGTTTTAGTACCAAGTCACCTAATTAAAGTGGACGGAAAAATAAAATTTTTTACTGTTACAGGCACGGATGGTTCGCATGTGTCTAGGGGATTTTGTCCAAATTGCGGATCTCCCTTAGTTAGTTTCTTAGAAGAAATGAAAGAAGTTAAATTTGTTAAAGCTGGCAGTCTTAATGATTCTACTTGGATAAAAGTAGATTCTAATTTTTGGAGCTCAAGTGCCGTAAAGTGGGCTCCTATAGACAGCCTACTAGCTACTTTCACTCATAACCCGGAGACTCCTTCAAGTAATTAAGCAAAATAGATTGAAGCCTACTGAAATTTATCGAGAAATGGTTTTAAGTCTAAAGCTGTTTGGGGATCATTCTTAACTAAAGCTTCTGAAAACTAGATGTCCCGTAATCTCATTTGGTTGATGAGCCAAAAAGAAATGAAACCTAAAGAATATCTGTCAAGCGCCTGATCGGATAGTAACGGGCTGCAACTCAAGCGACACAAATGCGTCAGGTGCTGTCTTCCAGTTTTCGATTTCCTTACCGTATGCTGCATCGGACAGGTCCCAGTATCTAGGCGCAACCCGGTCGATGAGGGTAACCCAGTCTTCGGCCGTAAAGTCTGACACGGAAACTTCACCATCAAAGGCAACCCAACCTTCAGGTTCCCCGACGCGGTTTGTCACCAGCACCGAAACATTGGGATCATTTGTCAGCTGCTGTACTTTGGGACTGGTGCGACCGGCAAACATTCGAACGATTTCGCCGTCCCAGTCGAACCAGACCGGTACACCGGTTGGTGCCGGTCGTGAACCGTTGTACATCAGCATCGCAAGGCGTGGTTCTGCCAGGAACGCGTCTATCTCTTGTTGATTCTTGAATCGCTTACTCATGTATCTTCACCAAGGGAAATCTCAGATAAACCATATCCGGCGCAACCTGACGAATGTCGCCCGAATCTGGGTTACCGTTTGCGTCCAGGGCGACGCCTGCGTGAGGTGCATCTCTTGGTACGGCTCTCAAAAACGCGTCAAGCTGAACACCAATCAATTCATGGTCAGAACTCTCGACGACTGGTGTGCTCTTCCATTTTTCACCACGAATAGTTAGCACTACTTGTAGGCCGGCAGTCAGGTTCTTCCACCATCCATAAGACCGCGAAGTAAAACAATGCGCAGTCTGATCTTCAAGGTGGTAGCTAATGGGCGTAGAGAGCGGGCGACCGGATTTACGACCCCTGAATTCAATCAGCAGTGTGTTGTGGCTCATCAACCCATGGAATGGCGAGCGCAGAAGACACTCGATCGGCGGGTTGATCAGCTTATATAAAGTGTTAGCCACTACAGGTTCATCCACATGCGATATTCCGGCGGTACACCAAAATTGCGGCTTGGCGAAACCAAACGCAATAAGACAATCACCAAAAAAAGTAAAACTGTCAAAGCCTCACCTGCCTCTAATAATTAAAGGCTTTTAAGTATTTTTATTTCTGGAGCACCCGACATATGTTTTCCCATCTCTGACCCAATAGATCTCATGTGCTCAGTCTTACCATGAGCATCTAGATCTTCTTGTCTTTTATAACGCTCCATAACTACATAAGTATTGTCATCTTCTCCTTTATAAAAGTTATAGTACACATTACCCATCTCGTTTTCCCTCACTGCTTTAACCATTTTATTTGCTATTTCTTCAAAGTCTGAATTAGATCCGGGATGAATTTTAATTGTTGCTAAGACTCCAATCATTTTTTCCTCACTTTTCTGTAAATAAACTGTAAACTCTATTTCTATTTAATAAAATAATCGAGCATTTTTTAACATGAAAGATGTAATTATCATCGGCGCAGGTCAGTCTGCGGGTCAATGTGCATCTTCTTTAAGAAATGGGGGATTCGAAGGATCTATAGCTATTGTTGGAGAAGAAAACTACCCGCCTTATCAACGCCCCCCTCTTTCAAAGGGCTATTTATCTGATGAAGTGGGTCTTGAAAGAGTTTATACAAAAAAGAATGATTTTTACGAAAGCAATAGCATAGAGCTAATAACTGGCACTAGGGTCAACAAAATAAATAGAAATGAGAAATACATTGAACTTTCAAGTGAAGAAAATATTTCTTATGAAAAGCTTGTTATAGCAACGGGAAGTAGGGTAAGGAAGTTAAATGTTGAAGGTTCGGATCTTGAAAACATTTATTACCTAAGAGGAATAGATGACTCTCAGAATATTAAGAACCTGATAAAAAATAAACATCATTTAACCATTGTAGGAGCGGGGTATATAGGGTTGGAAGTTGCAGCCGTAGCTGTAAAGGCGGGTAAATCAGTTTCAGTCATTGAAATGACTGACAGGGTCATGAATAGAACAGTGGATCCTATAATTTCGGAATATTATGAAAAGTTGCATAAAAACCATGGGGTAGATATTTATCTAGATTCAGGGCTCCAAGGTTTTGAAGGTTCAAAAGAAGTTTCTAAAGTAATTTGCTCAAATTTAGAGCTTGAAGCTGAGGGAGTTGTAATAGGGGCTGGTATCTTACCTAATGTAGAATTGGCTTTAGAGGCTAACCTTGAGTGTGAAGACGGAATTTTAGTAAATGAATTTTGTGAAACCAAGGATAAAGATATTTATGCCTGTGGGGATTGCACCAATCATCCAAACAAACTTCTTAACAGGAGATTGCGACTAGAATCAGTTCATAATGCACTGGAGCAAGCTAAAACAGTAGCTTCTAATATCATTGGACAAAAAAAAGAATATAGTCAAATTCCTTGGTTTTGGTCAGACCAATATGACCATAAGCTACAAATTGTAGGTCTTTCTGGTGAGCACGATGAAGTTATATTAAAGGGCTCTATGGAAGAAAAAAGATTTCTAGTTTTTTACTTAAAAAGGGGTCATTTAATTTCTGTAAATGCTGTGAATAGTCCGAAAGAATTTTTAATTTGTAAAAATCTTGTGGCTAATAAAATAAAACTGACTTCTGATATAATTCTAAAAAAGCCTGTTGAAAGTTTAGTAGAGCTAACAAAATGAAAGATATTATAAAAACCAGATACTGTTTAGGCCAAGTGGTTAAGCATAAATACTTAGATTTCAGGGGAGTAATATACGACGTCGATCCTGAATTTAATAATACAGAAGAATGGTATGAATCAATTCCTGCGGCAATAAGACCAAAAAAAGACCAACCCTTTTATCATGTTTTTGCTGAAAATGACCAGGTATTCTATTCTGCCTATGTATCCCAACAAAATCTTTTAATAGATGACAGCAACTCTCCTATTGAACACCCAGATGTCAATGTTTTCTTTGGAGATTTTGATGGAGAATCTTATAAGATTTTAGAAAATAGTAAAAACTAAACTTTTGATTCTAAATTAGCAAGAGAAACACAAACCACAAATATTTCCATTGCCTTTTCTAATTCTTCCAAGGTGCACGCAGTGGGCGCTAACCTGATGTTCTCGTCTTTGGGGTCAACTCCGTATGGAAATGTTGAGCCTGCTGGAGTTAATTTAAGCCCGGCCTCTTCAGATAATTTTATAATCTTCTTTGCCAAGCCTGGTGCGGAATTAAAAGAGACGAAATAACCCCCTTTAGGCTTAGTCCAAGAGCAGTTATTTAAATGCGATAACCATTTTTCTACCATTTCAAATTTTGGTTTTAATATCTCAGCATGCCCTTTCATGTGATTTAATAAATTTTCATAGTTCTTAAGGAATAAAACATGCCTAGCCTGATTAACTTTATCAGGACCAATGACTGTAGAGGAGTAATGCTTACAAAATAAACCCAAGTTATTCTTTGACATGGCTATAAAAGAAATTCCAGCTCCAGCGAAAGTAATTTTTGAGGTAGATGTGAAGGCTATTACTGAATCTTCAGTTTTTGATTCCTTTGACAGCATAAAAATATCAGCCAAATCTTCTGAAGGATCAAAATCATGCACTGCATATGCATTGTCCCAGAGTATTTTAAAATCATTTTTTCTTATATTTGCTAATTCTAACAATCCCTTTATGCATTCTTCATTATAAATCTCTCCTGTTGGATTAGAGTGCTTGGGTACGCACCAAATTCCTTTAATTGAAGGATCTTCGTTCACCAGTCTTTTTGCTATGTCTATATTCGGACCAGAGCCTGTTAGGGGAATTGGGATCATATTGATTCCAAATTCTTCGCAAAGTTTAAAATGTCTGTCATAACCTGGTACGGGACATAAAAAGGATATCCTTTCTGAAGACAACCAGGGACCATTTCCAGAACCATGCAAATATAAGCTAGCTAGGTATTGAGACATGAGCGTTAAACTGCTGTTCCCGCCAGCAATTACATTTTCTTTTGGAAATTTTAGAATTTTTGATCCAAACTCCCTGCAAACTTCAAGTCCTAATAGCTCTCCATAATTTCTTATATCAATAGAATTAGAAAATTTAGCTAGATTTATTGAAAAAAGACCACTGGAAAGGTCTAGTTGTTCTAAGCTTGGTTTTCCTCTGGTTAAATCTAAGTTATAACCATTTGACTTAAGGTCCTGAAAGGTCTGTTCTAATTCTACTTCGTTATCTAGTGAGAAAGTCATATCAAGTTTTTATAATCTGATTATTTTTTAAGCAAACACTAATAAGCTTTAATTGTATGAAATTTTTAAATGAGTTCACAGGTTTATCCACATATAAAGTGAATAAGTTCCCAATAAATATAAGAACAAAAATAAAATAACAAGTAAAATAGATTATTTTAAAGATTGACTTGAAAAAAACTGTCCTAAATAGTCTGCATTTAAAATCTTCAGCCAAAATGATTAATTTTAGTGGGTGGGAAATGCCTATCCATTATGGTTCTCAGATGAAAGAACACTTAATAGTTAGGAAATCATGTGGGTTATTTGATGTATCCCATATGACTATCATAGATATAAGCGGGACGGAAGCAGAGGGGCTTATGAAGCTGATATTAGCAAATGATATTTCAAACTTAAGTCAAGAATATGATGCCTTGTATTCTGCGATGTTAAATGAAAGGGGAGGAATAATTGATGACCTGATAGCCTATAAAATGCCCATAGGGTTCAGGCTTATAGTTAACTGTGCTACAAGAAATACAGTCCTTAAATGGATAGAAAAGCAAATATTAGATAAAAAGGTAAAAATTCATGAAAGACAAGATTTATCAATATTGGCCATTCAGGGACCATCAGTTTACAAAGTAATTTCCAAAATATTTTCTTTAGATTTTGTAAACAAATTGAAGAATCTAAGGTCTCTCCAGGGAATTTCGGTAGATGGTATGCAAGTCTCTAAAACTGGCTATACTGGAGAAAGGGGTGTAGAAATAATTATCCCCAATGAGCTTGCAGAAGACTTCTGGAACGAAGTTATAGACGCAGGAGCTTTGCCCATAGGTCTTGGTGCAAGAGATACTCTAAGATTGGAAGCTGGATTGAATTTATATGGTTCTGATATGGACGAAGATATTTCTCCTCTAGAGTGCAATATGGAGTGGACAGTTTCATTAGAAAATAAGAACAGAGAATTCATTGGTAAGGGCGCTTTTTTAAATAAGAAAAAAGGGGCTAAATTCTACGTCCTAAAAGGTCTTTTATTTAATGAAAGGACTATAGTAAGATCAAATCAAGAGGTCTTTTTTAATAGCCTTGGGGTACCAAGGGGAGTGATTACAAGTGGAAGCTATTCTCCCTCTCTGAAAAAATCTATAGCATTAGCTAGAATACCCAACACAAACCTTAAGACTTGTGCGGCAGAAGTTAGGGGAAAAAGGGTTGAGGCATTAATAGGGAGTCCCCAATTTGTAAAGGAAGGGAAATTAATCTTTAAAAAAAATTAAACTAGATGAATACATCAAAAAATTTAAAATTTATGGCCAGTCATGAGTGGGCAAGATTAGAAGATGACGGGAGTTTTACTGTAGGAATTAGTAATTATGCTCAAGATCTACTTGGTGACATTGTGTTTGTGGAGCTGCCAGAGGTAGGTAAAAATCTAAACCAATCTGAAGAAGCTGCCATAGTTGAATCAGTTAAAGCAGCATCAGAAATCTATAGTCCTCTTAGTGGAGAGGTGGTTTCTATAAATACATCATTGGAAGCCAATCCAGAAACAATAAACTCATCTCCTTATGAAGAGGGGTGGTTTTTTAAACTCAAACCCAATAAAACTTCAGAATTTGACAATCTTTTATCTCCTTCTGATTATGAAGAAAGCTGCAAAGATTAATTGAATGGCTAGGAATAAAAAATTCAATACGAAAAATACAGAATTAGGTTCTTTCTCATTTAGACATATTGGTCTTAATTTAAAGTCAAAAAAAGAGATATTGAAGACTCTTGGATATTCTAAGACTTCTTCTTTCATTAAAGCAATTGTTCCTAAAAATATACTATCGCACTCTCTGCCAAACATAAGTGAAAAAGTCTCAGAAAGAAAAGCTCTAGAAGAGCTCCGCAATATAGCTTCTAAAAACATGTTATTTCATTCTCTAATAGGTCAGGGTTATTACAATACTTTTACTCCCCCAGTTATATTGAGAAATGTTCTTGAAAATCCAAGTTGGTACACCTCTTACACCCCCTATCAGCCTGAAATTTCTCAAGGGAGACTTGAGGCCCTAATAAATTATCAAACTGTAATAAGTGACCTTACTGGTTTAGAAATTTCTAATGCCTCCCTATTAGATGAGGCCACCGCCGCTGCAGAGGCAATGACTCTGGCAAGAAGAATTTCAAAATCTGATTCTATGAAGTTTTTTATTGATGAAAAATGCTTTAAGCAAACCATTAATGTAATCCAAACTAGAGCTAAACCCTTACAAATAGAGATCCAGATAGGCCCAGTTTCGTCCTCCAAGGACGAAAAATATTTTGGGGCTATTTTTCAAAATCCTGGTAATGATGGGTCAATAGTCGATCATTCGAAAGAGATAAAAAATCTTCATAATAAGGGGGCTATTTCTATAATAGCAACTGATCTATTGGCTTTAACTTTAATAAAACCTCCAGCAGATTTAGGGGCTGATATTTCTGTGGGTTCTTCTCAAAGATTTGGCGTTCCAATGGGGTTTGGTGGGCCGCATGCTGCTTTTATTTCAACAAAAGATGAATTTAAAAGGTTTTTGCCAGGAAGAATAGTGGGAGCCTCTATAGACAAACACAACCAGCTTGCTTATAGATTAGCCTTGCAAACAAGAGAGCAACATATTAGAAGAGAGAAAGCAACAAGTAATATTTGCACCTCACAGGCTCTCTTGGCAATTATTGCAGGTTTCTATGCTATTTATCATGGCCCTGAAGGATTAAGATCAATTGCCACTGAAATAAATAACAAAACCTTCAGGTTAGCAAACTTTCTTAAAAAAAATGGATACAAAATTAAATCAGAAACCTTTTTTGATACTTTAGTTATAAACACAGGAAATAAAACGAAAAAGTTATTTGAAAAAGCACTAAAAAATAAAATTAACTTTAGAAAAATTGACGATAAGACTTTGGGAATATCTTTAGATGAATCGGTTAATAATGAGATACTAGAAAATATCCTTTTAATTTTTTCAGAAAATAAAGAAAAGAAAAATAGAATAAAAAATAGCTCAATTCCAAAGAAATTAATTAGAAAAAACAAATACTTAGAACATCCTGTTTTCAACCGTTACCACTCAGAGACTGAAATGCTCAGATATATTAAAAAATTAGGTGATAAGGATATTGCACTAGATAAAGCAATGATCCCCCTAGGTTCATGCACTATGAAGCTAAATGCAACTTCAGAAATGTTGCCTATTAGTTGGCCGGAATTCTCATCTATTCACCCATTTTCTCCTATAGATCAGGTTTCAGGCTACATCCAACTGATACAAGAGTTAAAGGATCTATTGGCTGAAATAACTGGTTATTCTAAAGTCTCTATTCAGCCGAATGCTGGTTCTCAAGGAGAATATGCAGGTTTATTAGCAATAGATGCTTATCATAAAAATAGGGGAGATTTAACTAGAAAAATATGTTTAATACCAAAATCAGCTCATGGAACTAATCCAGCTTCAGCACAAATGGTGGGAATGGAAGTGGTATCTATTGAGTGCGATAAAGGGGGAAATATTGATTTAAACGATCTAACCTCTAAGGTAAAAAAATACTCAAAAGATCTTTCTGCAATAATGATAACTTACCCATCAACACATGGGGTATTTGAATCAACAGTAAAAAAAGTTTGCGAAATTATTCATAAAAATGGAGGGCAGGTCTATATAGACGGAGCCAACCTAAATGCTATGATAGGAATTTGTTACCCAGGAAAGTTTGGTGGAGATGTTTCCCATCTGAATCTCCATAAAACATTTTGCATTCCTCATGGAGGGGGTGGTCCGGGGGTTGGGCCCATTGCTGTAGCAAAACATTTAGAAAAATTCTTACCAGGAAGTCATAGCAATGATTCTTTAGTGGGTCCAGTCTCTGCATCTGACTGGGGCAGTGCAAGCATTCTCCCTATAAGTTGGATGTATATAAGAATGATGGGGGGCAAGGGAATGAAAGAGGCCACAGAGGTAGCAATTCTGAATGCTAACTATATAGCCGAAAAACTAAAAAATCATTATAAGGTACTTTATAAAGGGAAAAATGGGTTGGTTGCACATGAATGTATTGTTGATGTGAGGAGTTTTAAAGAAACTGCCAACATAGAAGTAGAAGACATAGCCAAAAGATTAATAGACTACGGGTTTCATGCACCAACAATGTCTTGGCCAGTTACTGGAACGCTTATGATAGAGCCAACCGAAAGTGAATCTAAATATGAGCTAGATAGGTTTTGTGAAGCCATGAAGGGGATAAGGCAAGAAATAAAAGAGATAGAAAGTGGGAAACTTGATAAAGAAGACAATATGCTAAAAAATGCTCCACATACTTCTGTTGAAATAGCATCAGATAGTTGGAGCCACGGATATTCACGAGAAAGAGCGGCTTTCCCTTTAGACAGTTTAAAAAAAGATAAATATTGGAGCCCTGTAGGCAGAATAGATAATGTTTATGGGGATAAAAATTTAATGTCTAATTGCCCAATTGTGGAGGGTGGTGAATAGCTCATAAAATATTTCTTTCTATTACTTTCCAACTTCTTTCAGAACACACTTTCCTTAACTTTTTATCTGGGTTTATAGCCGTGGGTATTGTCGCTAAATCTAGTAAAGGCAAATCAAATATAGAGTCTGAATAAACATATATTTCTTGGTTGAGATCTAGCTGATTACTTATCATCCATTCTTTAATTTTTCTGACTTTTTCTCTCCCAAAATTAGGCTCTCCAAGTGGGTTGCCAGTAAAAAACCCCTTAATTATCTCCGGTTCAGTTCCAAAATAATTTTCTATACCCAAAAGAGATGCTATTTCTTTAACTAAAAAGGATAAAGTACCAGAAACTATGATACAAACGTGTGATTCATGCTTTGCTAAAAGCTCTTTTGTTAATGTGTCTTTATATAAATTAACAATTTCTTTAGCAAACAATTTAGAAAGATTTACAACAAAATCTTCTGAAATACCTTTAACTGGATTCAAAATAAATTTGACATAAGAGTTTATATCTAACTCCCCTCTTCTGTAATCCTTCTCAAATTCAGATATTATTTTAGGATAAGACTTATCGTTTATAAGAGAATTTTGGTTCATATAATCAACCCAGGCCCTTTCGCTATCACCGGCTATAAGTGAGTCATCTAGATCAAATAAGACTAAGGTCATATGGTAAATTCTAAAAGGTAGTTTATTATAAGGCTGAATTTTAAAGATTTATATTTTATGGAAAAAAATTTCTTAAAAAATGATGAGTATAGACCAAATGTAGCAATCGTTATTCTTAATAAGAAAGGAGAGGTTTTGTGGTGTAAAAGAAAAAGCAATGATGGCTGGCAGTTTCCTCAGGGAGGAATAGATAAAAATGAGACACCTAAACAAGCGATACTTAGAGAAACAAAAGAAGAGGTTGGTCTAAGTTCAAAAGATATCAAGATTATTTGTGAATTGAGTAAGTGGCTCAAATATGACGTCCCAAAAAACAGAAGACAAACTTATTTTTTCAAAAAAAATAAGTTCCGAGGTCAGGTCCAAAGGTGGTTTATGGCTGAATTAACTTCACATGAAAGCAAGATAGATCTGGGAGGAGATAAAGTGAATGAATTCAGTAGCTGGATGTGGGTTAGTTATTGGTATGCTTTAGGCTCAGTTGTTAGTTTTAAAAAAAAGTTATATAGACAAGCTTTAACTGGCCTGCTTCCAGAGTATAATCAATTTATCTCTAGAAAGAGGCTCTAAGCCTAGACTCTGAATTCAAATTGCTTTTTTAAGCCAATCTTTCCATCAAGTTCATAATTCTGTTCTGCAACTCGGTATAGTCCAGAAGAGTCGACAGAAAGATAAGTGGTGCATCTAGTTCCATATTCAGAAGATTTAATAAACCTAGAGGGCAGCTCCTTCCCTTCAGAAATTCCTTTTTCAACTTCTTTGCCTTCCATAAAATCTGACCTCATAAATTTAAAAGCCTTTTCCTGATTATAGTTATGGTTTCTAGCCAAGAATAGAGAGAAATCTTTTGTCGCTTTTTTAACCTTATTAGTCTGTGTGTTTAATAAATAATTTCCCAATACATTTACTCCTGGCTTTAGATTAATGTGCCTTTCACATCTATTAGAAAAGAAATGAACTCCTTTGTTATCAGATAGTAATAAACTAAAACCATCATAATGCTCTTTATCTAGAGCATTAAAATATTCTTTTGCCGATATATCTTTTTTCTTTAAATAGTTTGTAATTATTAAACCTCTTGATCTCATGGGTCTTTCTTGTTTTGAGGCTTCTCTGTAATTTGTTATTGCACCAAATTTTCCATCTTTAGACACTCCAAACCAAGTACCTCCCGCCTCTTCATCAATGCCAGATAAAATACCCCTATTCCATTCCATGGATCTAGTGGGTCTTTCAAAAAATTCGTCTCTATTAGCTATTAATATTAGGGAGCTCTTCTTGCTAGAAGTCTTTTCTGATATTTCTTTATCAAAAAGTGAAAAAACAATTAAACACATGTCTAAAAAACAGTTTTATGATTTTAATCTAATAGTAGATAATAGAGGCATTCTCTTGTGATAGATCTCTTTATATACCTCTTACTGGGTACCTTTTCAGGTATTCTAGCAGGACTATTTGGTATTGGGGGGGGAATAGTGATTATTCCTGCCTTTTTCTATGTTTTCTCAAGCATGGGGGTAGATAATGAAATATTATCCCACATGGTATTGGGTACTTCTCTGGGTGTCATTGTCTTCAGTTCTATAGCCTCTACTTTGTCCCATAATAATAAAAAAGGAGTGCGGTGGTCTCTTATTAAGATAATTGCTCCAAGTATTTGTATAGGCGCAGCTTTAGGAGGAATTACTGCTGGGGAATTGAGAAGCTCTGTTCTACAAAGCTTGGTGGCTTTATTGCTTATGTTGGTTGCAGTACAGATGATCTTTAAATTTCCTTCTCCTAAGCCAGAGCCTAAAACCAAAATTATAGGGCCTATAATAGTGGGAAGTGGAATTGGCTGGCTCTCAGGAATATTTGGAATTGGCGGCGGAATATTCTCAGTTTCTTATTTCTACCATAGGGGACTTAAAATGAAAGAAGCTATAGGATCTTCCGCAGCATGCGGAGTACCAATAGCTATTTCTGGATCTCTAACATATATGCTTGTTGGTAGTGGTTATTCCAATTTGCCGGATCAATCCTTTGGTTTTGTTTATATTCCCGCAGCATGCTTAGTGGGTCTAGCAAGTTCTTTCACAGCTCACTTAGGAGCAAAAATTGCACACAGAACTAAACAAAGAAGACTAAGAAGGGGTTTTGCTTTACTATTATTGCTTATGGGTCTCAATCTACTTCTAAGATAAAATTCTTCTAATGGACCATTACTGGAAATCAAATATAAAGATTTTGCTTATCCTCTTGGCTATATGGTTTCTTGTTTCTTTTGGTTTTGGAATTATTATTTCGGATTGGCTTGATCAGTTTAAAATCGGAGGTTTTAAATTAGGCTTTTGGTTTGCTCAACAGGGAAGTATTTTCTCTTTTGTCATCCTAATTTTTGTTTACGTTTATCTAATGGAGAAATTAGATAAAAAAATTCCTAAAAATAATAAAAACAAAGAAATCTGATGTCCGTTCAAGAGTGGACTTTCGTAATGGTGGGGCTTTCTTTTGCTCTTTATATCTTAATAGCTTTTAAATCCAGAGCAGAATCAACCAGTGACTTTTATGTGGCTGGAAAAGATGTAAATCCAGTAATAAATGGCATGGCAACAGCTGCAGATTGGATGTCAGCAGCTTCTTTTTTATCAATGGCTGGTCTTATCGCTTTTTTAGGAAAAGATGGGGCTGTATATCTTATGGGATGGACGGGAGGATATGTTCTATTAGCTCTTTTATTGGCACCATACCTTAGAAAATTTGGACAATTTACTGTTCCAGATTTCATAGGAGAAAGATATTACTCAAATTCAGCTAGAGTAGTGGCAGTTTTGTGTTTAGTTTTTATTTCTTTTACCTATATAGCTGGCCAAATGAGGGGTGTTGGTATAGTTTTTTCTAGATTTCTTGAAGTTGATATAAACATTGGTGTTGTTATTGGTATGGGTATAGTTTTTGTTTATGCGGTGTGGGGGGGAATGAAGGGAATAACCTATACTCAAGTTGCTCAGTATGTGGTCTTAATTTTTGCTTATCTTGTTCCGGCTATATATATATCAATAATAATGACAAACAATCCTATCCCTCAAATAGGTTTCGGCAGTTCTTTGGTAGGCAGCTCAGAATTACTCTTAGATAAATTGGATAGGGTTACTTCTGACTTGGGCTTTATACCCTACACAGAAAACACTAAAAGCAAGATAGATATTTTCTGTATTACAGCTGCTTTGATGGCTGGTACTGCTGGACTTCCTCATGTAATAGTTAGATTTTTTACTGTCCCCAGCTTTTCTGCTGCTAGAAAGTCAGCAGGCTACGCTTTGATATTTATTGCCCTACTCTATACAACTGCTCCTGCAGTATCAGCTTTTGCAAGAATGAACCTTATAGATTCTATTCAAGACAAACCTTACTCTGATTCTCCTCTGTGGTTTAAAAATTGGGAAAGTATTGGGTTAATTGCCTGGAAAGATAAAAATCAGGATGGGTTAATAGGGTACTCTTCAGGTAATGCCCTTATTGGGATAAAACCAATATATGCTAACGATAAGGGAACCTATGGAGAGAGAAAAGTAAAAAATAAACCAAACTTGGAAAATGAAAATGAAGTCTACATTGATAGAGATATTATAGTATTAGCAAACCCAGAGATTGCAAAGTTACCTTTCTGGATTGTTGCCTTGGTAGCTGCGGGGGGTGTGGCAGCAGCTTTGTCTACAGCAGCTGGACTCCTTATAGCTATATCTTCTTCTATTTCTCACGACCTTCTAAAAAAGACTTTTATGCCCTCTATAAGCGAAAGAAAAGAACTTCTATATAGCAGAATAGCAACAGCCTTTGCTATAGCAGTTGCAGGATTATTTGGAATATATCCCCCTGCGTTTGTAGCTCAAGTAGTTGCGTTTGCTTTTGGGTTGGCAGCATCAACCCTATTTCCTGTTTTGGTTTTGGGAATCTTTTCTAAAAGATTGAATAAAGAGGGGGCGATTGCAGGAATGATAATAGGGCTTTTTTTTACTGCCTCTTATATTGTTTATTTTAAATTTTTGTATCCTGAGTTAAATAATGCAGAGCATTGGTTTTTCTCTATTTCTCCCGAGGGAATAGGATTTGTAGGCATGTTGCTTAACCTTGCTGTTTCTGTTTTAGTATCTTCATTAACCATACCACCCCCCAAATCTATTGAAGAGATGGTAGAAATGATAAGGCATCCATAATGATCCTTCCATACATTGATCCTGTTGCCTTACAAATAGGACCTCTTGAAATAAGATGGTACGGTTTATCTTGGTTTCTAGCCTTTATGTCAATCTACATTTTAGCTAAAAAAAAGCTAGCTATTATTAATGATCAACAGCTAAGCGACCTAATGTTTTATGGACTTTTGGGTGCTATAGTAGGTGGTAGATCTGGATATATGCTTTTCTATGGAATTGATACTCTTATTCAAAACCCCTTGTCTTTATTTTATATTTGGCAAGGAGGTTTATCCTTCCATGGAGGATTTTTAGGAGTATTAGTATCAATATATTTCTTGGCTAAAAGTTGGAATATAGGGTTTTTCACAATTACAGATTTCATATCTCCGTTTGTACCCATTGGCTTGGGATTTGTAAGGATAGGAAATTTTCTGAACTCAGAATTATTAGGAAGGCCTACTGATGCTTATTGGGGAGTTGTATTTCCTTCAGATCCACTTGGGTTAATTAGGCATCCTTCTCAAATATATCAAGCCTTCTCCGAGGGTCTTGTTCTCTCTGTGATATTATTTTGGTTTTCTAAGCCTTCTAATCCAAGAGGTGTTATATCTTCTCTGTTCTTAATAGGTTATGGGGTGATTAGGTTTATTACAGAATTCTTTAGAGAACCAGATGTACATATAGGTTTTGATCTTTTAAACCTAATAACAAGGGGGCAAATTTTATCGGTACCAATGGTTATAGTAGGTGTCATAATGATGTATCATTTTATAAAAAAAGATTTGGATAAAAATGCAACAATACCTTGATTTAATGAAGTATGTGCTAGATTCCGGCACTAGAAAGGATGATAGAACGGGAACTGGAACATTAAGTGTTTTCGGCTATCAAATGAGCTTTAATTTATCAAATGGCTTTCCCCTAATAACGACTAAAAAGTTACACTTAAAATCTATAATATATGAATTGCTTTGGTTTATTAAGGGATCTACTAATATTGAATTCTTAAAAGAACATGGTGTTAGTATATGGGATGAGTGGGCAGACGAAAATGGGGAGCTTGGTCCTGTCTATGGATCTCAGTGGCGATCATGGCCTCTGAAAAATGGAAAATCTATTGATCAAATTAGTAATGTAATTAGTGAAATTAGATTAAATCCAAATTCAAGGAGGCTGATAGTAAGCTCATGGAATGTAGCAGAAATAGATAAGATGGCCCTACCCCCTTGTCATGCGCTTTTTCAATTTTACGTTGCAGAAGGAAAATTATCCTGCCAACTTTATCAAAGAAGTGCAGATATTTTTTTAGGGGTCCCTTTTAATATAGCTTCCTATGCATTGTTAGTCTTGATGGTTGCTAAGGTTACAAACTTAAAACCTGGAAACTTTATACACACTTTAGGTGATGCACATCTATATTTAAATCACTTAGATCAAGTTGAACAACAACTTTCTAGATGCCCCACTAAACTTCCATCAATGAAAATAAAAAAAGAAACAAGCAATATTTTAGATTTTTGTTATGAGGACTTTGTTCTAGAGGGTTATGATCCCCACCCTCATATTGCAGCACCTGTGGCAATCTAATCTATGAATATAAGTTTAATTGCTGCTATAGCAGAAAAAAGAGTAATTGGACATAAAGGAAAAATACCCTGGCATATAAAAGAAGATCTAGAGTATTTTAGATCTTTGACTTCTGGTTCATCAGTAATAATGGGAAGAAAAACCTTTGAATCCATAGGCAATCCTCTTCCCCATAGAAAGAATATAATTATGACCAGAAATCCAAAAGGTTTGAGTTGGGTGATAGAGGTGTGTAACAAGGAAGATGCACTAAAAGAAGCAGTCAATCATTCCAATAATGTTTTTGTAATAGGGGGAGAAAATGTATATAAAGAATTTATGCCTTTAGCAAAAAAAATGTTTTTAACTGAAATAGAATTAAAGGTTGAAGGTGATGCCTTCTTCCCGGGATGGTCTAAGAAAGACTGGAAAGAAATAACCAGAAGAAATAAACAAGACGAGAAACATAAAATAAAGTTTAGTTTTGTTGAATACAGAAGGGTTGATTAGATGCCCAGTGCTTTTTTCTTCAATTCTAATGCAACTACCCTTTCCTCTTCGCCCTCAGTATAAGTAATCCATTTTCTAGCTGAATCTTGAATTTTCTTCTTTTTCTTTTTTTCTTTTTCTTTCTTATCGCTTAAAGATCTTTCAGCTACATCTATGCACCTTCTAAAAGAAGCAATCGCATCTTCCCATTTTTGATATTCAAATTGGATTTGACCCAAAATCATATAGGCGTTCGCTAGATCCTTTAATTTTCCTTTTTTAATGCCCTCTCGTATGGCAAATTCAGCCTCTTTATATTCATCCAAACCAAAATGAACCTGTCCTAAGAAAACATAAAGCTCTCCCTCTTTAGAAAGCTTCGCAGCTTTTTTATAGGCTGGTTTTGCCTTCTCAAGCTCTTTTGCAGCATGCCAATATTGCCCCATGGCTTTTAAGGTTTTTTCTTTCTCTTTTATTATTTCTCTATTGAACCCATTTTCCATTACCCTGGCAGCTTTAAAGGGATTTTGATGCATCATTAGAAGCTGGGCCAAAGCTACAAACTCTCTCTCCTTATCAAGGAGGTCGTCATCATACGCGGCTTCTAGAGCAGCCATTTGATCAAGCTGCCTATCCCTAGAGCCGTATAAGCCTGATAATTGGACCCAGTATCTTTTCTTTGGGTAATGCTGAACAAGAATTTCGTAAATGGGCAGAACGTCTAATTTTTGTTTAAGTTCTTGAAAGAGTGCCATCTTTAAAAGGTAGTGATTTTCTCTAGCCACTCCCTTTTTTGTTTCGCCAGTCTCTTCTCCGTTCTCATCTAAAACAGGTACATCCCTGGTTTCCTGCATACTTATCGCTATTTCTATGTTACTTTTAGCGTTCTTAAATTCTTTTAACTGATAGTAAGTTGTTGCTAACAAAGCATAGGCATCAGAACTGGGTTCATCTTCGTTCTCGAGCCAAAGATATAAATATTTGATTGCACCCCTGTAGTCGCCTTTTATATAAGAAAGTTGGGACAAAGAATATATAGCATTATTCTTCTGTCTATAATCGGCATTTGGGGTCTTAACTAAGGTGTTATATGCTTTGATTGCAAGGTCATATTTTTCTTGAGAAAAATAAATATAGCCATAGTAGTACCACATAGTGGCTCTATCTGTGTCTGTAAATTTCTCACCACTTTTGATTGAAGAAAGCAATATATTTGCTTCTTCCCAAACCTCAGATTCCAATAAAGGCTGTATTTGCTGAAAGATCTTTTGGGCTTTTTTGCTTGGTAGTTTTGCTCTTTTTCTTTTCTTCTTTTTCTTTTTCACTTCCACATCACCTTCGGCTGCCTCTAAGGACATTCCTATATTTTCTAAAGAGGGAATTGTTGAGATTAAAGGCACTAGACTTATAGCCAAGCCCAGAACTAAACCTCTTAATAAAATTCTACTTTTACTTAACACTTAGTCGCACCCCTCTGGAACATAATCAACACCTTTGCTTTTATCTTCTATAATAAAAGTAATTTGATTCATAACACCAGGTACTTCGATTGCCTGACCATCTCTAATTTGGGGTTTATACTTAAATTTCATAGCTGAGCGCGTAGCTGCTCTATCAAAGATTCCTCTTGGTTGTGACCATACAACCACAGGATCTCTAACTGATCCTACTTTAGTAACAGTAAACTCTAACATTACACACCCTTCTATACCCCTTTCTTGAGCTCTCCTTGGATATATGGGGGGAATTTTAAAAATAGGTACATAAGAACCATCAGCAAATACACCACTTCTTTTACCCTTAACGTCAAATTTTGGTCTAGGAGCTACATTGTCAAGGTCCACTGGGGGTGTCATATCAAATTCAGGGGGCAAAGTTTCTGGTGGAGGCTCCTCCTCTTCTGGTCTTTCCAGGTCTGCTAATAATTCTAGATCTCTATCTGGCATAGTTACATCTGCTATTCTTATGCTCTTGCTGTCAAGAGATACTTCGTCAACAGCTATTAAAGCTTGCATCAAAAAGAATAAAATTAGAGTGGCTAGTAGTGATGCTCCTATTGAGCTTCCAAGCTTTTTAAGATCTTGCTCTGCTAAATAATTCTGCAATAGATCCACTTTTAAAATTTAGGTTCAGAGGCTAGTGATATAGCATAAACTCCAGCCTCTCTTGATTGATCCATTACTTTTATTATTGCATCTGCACTGGCCTGTTCATCCGCCTGTATAACAACAGATCCCTGGGGATTGTCTGCTAAAAGCTTAGTAACATTAGCTTTGACCTGACGAACATCTACTCTCCTTCCATCTATCCATATGTCATCATTATTTCCTATGGCTATTAAAATAGCAGCATTTTCTTGGATGGTTGATGTCTCAGCATCTGGCCTATTAACTTCCAAACCGGGTTCTTTTATAAAATTTGCTGTAACTATAAAAAATATCAACAAGATAAAAACTACATCTAACATTGGCGTTAAATTTAGCTCTTCTTCTTCTGCTACAGCTTGGCTAATTGGTGATCTTCTCATTCTTCAATGCCCCCTATTCTATGACTAATTTGTGATACAACATATCTGACTCTCTTTGGGTTATGTTCTTAATATATTGTTGGGCAAAATTACCAATGAGAGCAACTGCCAAACCTGCCATTGGTGGGATTATAGCTTTTGATACTCCTCCAGCCATGGCTTTTGCATCTCCCCCTCCAGTAACAGCTAATAAATAGAATACTTCTATCATTCCAGTAATAGTACCGAACAATCCAAAAAGAGGTGCAACCATCACACAAACTTTCATTAATTCTACGTTTTTATTTATCTTTGTAGCTGCATCAGAAATCATCATCTGTCTTATCGCAACAGAATTAAAAGATATTTTATCTTTTCTTTCCTCCCAGTCTGTCACGATTGAATTTATTACAGAGGAATGTTCGAAACGTAAGTACCAAATTTTTTCAATCATCAAGTAAGCTACAACAAAGCCTAAAATAAAAATTAAATAAAGAACATCTCCCCCCCTTTGGAAAAACTGAAAGAGAGAGTCGGTAATGTCATAAAAGAAAAACATAATTCTTCTAACTAATATTCTCTACTAAGATTTGCCCTCAGACCTCTGAGCTGCCATTCCTGTGCTTTGTTCCTCTATTGTTCCCAATATCCCTTTAGAAATGTTATAGACTATTGCATACATAAAGGTTAGGGGTATGGCAACCATTAATCCCAGCCAAGTTGTTGATAGAGCAATAGAAATTCCACTTGCCATGGTTTTAGGATCTCCGGTTCCAAATAGAGTGATCATGCTAAATGTTTCAATCATTCCTACAATAGTTCCAAACAGCCCACCTAAAGGTGCTACTACTGAAATTAATTTAATCAACCAATTAAGACCCTCTATTGGAGGTCTTTCGGCCAATATCTGTTCAGCCATCTTCAACTCTAGGGTCTCGGTATCAGCTTCTGGGTTATCCTCAGCTACTTTTAACACTCTTCCCAGGGGGTTGCCTTCGCTTATACTAGAGGAGCTTATTTGTGAAGTAACTGCTGCTCTTATGCCCATAAGCAACCTTACTCTCATAATAAAGAGTCCTACACCTCCAAGGCCTACTATGATTATGATATAGCCTATTATGCCTCCATTCTGAACTCTTCCAAAAAAACCTGGCATAGAAATGAGATTTGCTAAGTAAGACCCCCCTTGTGGTCCGGTAGGATCTACTGCAAACTGTACAGGGAATTTATCTTCATCAAAAACATCAGAAGCTGTGCCCGTATATCTTCCTGCTGGCTGTGCTGGCAGTTCTTCGTACATTCCTCTGCTGGCAGCATAAGATAAATATTGACCATCTGTTACGGCATTAAAATTACCAACTCTAACTACCTGCGTTTCCTCTACAGTACCATCGGTTGCTATAACATCTGATGTGAACTTTACTACTTCTCCAGAGGCATTAATCTCCCTCTGTAATTCAAACCAAAGCCTTTCTAATTCAGAAATGCTTGGGAGTCTTATTCCCTCTCCCATTTTTACTGCTATCCCTGTAAGAAATTCTTCTCTGTCCTTGCCAAATTGAGCGGCAGTAAGGGATTGTTCAAAAATATTTCTTGCCTCTGTAGCAGTCCCTGCTAAATGACCAAATATTTCAGTAAGAGAACCTAGTCTTTCTTTTAATTGTTCTTCGGCAACAACAAGCAAGTCTTCATTGGCTTCAAAAGTTTTTTCTAGCTGAGCAGCAATTCTTTCAAGCCTAGCTCTTGTAGCTTTTGCATTTGCAAGCAAAGTGGTTTGTCTATTTTTTTCTGCATTAAAACGAGATTCCCTGTTTCTTTGTTCTGTGCTGTCAGCAAACTGCCCCTGTCTTACGACCTCTAATAACTGTTGGGGTGTTGAAGGACTCTTGATTTCTTCTTCTACGACCTCTTCCTCAGCTGCAAATATAGAAAAAGAAGAAACAAAACTCAGAAGCAAGAGTATTGTAAGTCTATTCTTTAATTTCATTACTCTACCTCCTCAGCATTTTGAATTGGTAGCTCTATCATATCTACTGTTGCAAGCTTATTAGCTATTCGAAGACCTAGTCTAGTTGGATTTCTATAGCCGCCTCCTAGCTCAACCCATTGCTTAGATTTAATGTCCCAAGCGCCAGTTTTATCTGCATCTGAAGTTTGATAGAGAAGGGCCAGCCTTCCAACCCTAAGTATGTTAACTTCTCTGGGTTGTCCATCTACATCAATAGTATCCTTGTAGGTGTCTATTTTCCTTCCGTATTCAGCTTCAACGTTATAGGCCTCAAGCACTTGTCTCAAGCCCTCTGCAGGAGAAACAGTTGGATTGTCGATAGCTGCGTTTGCAAAGGCTATTCTTTCTTTCCTTTCTGCTAAATGAAAGGGCAAGTCTAGTTCTATGGACTTCTCTAGACCCGCCAACATTCTTCTGGTAAAGGGAGGAATCTGCCTTTGCATAATCCTTGCCTCTTTCATGGTCCTGTCTATTTCCTTTAATCTAGCTTCTTGAGCTTCAATTTGTTTCCTCAGTTGGGCGTTATAAACTCTTAGGCCTTCAATCTGCTTGCTTACAGTCTTGAATTCGTTAACTATTAAAGATGTATCATCATCCGCCTGATCAATTTTAGTTTGAGATTTTTCTTCAGCCTTCTGCCTTACTTCCCCTACATCAAGAAGAGGTTGTATTTGATCGGCAGACAGAGGAAGGATTGCTAAAAATGATGCCAATAAAAAAATTGGCAAATTACTACAAAAACGCTTCATGCGAGTTCTCCTTTTTTATTCTGTCTTTTTATTCTAAATTTTAAGGTAAAGTAATCAATGATATGATTCCTAACTCTTATAAAAAGTGTTACTCCCCACCCGGGCGAATAAAACTATAGAGGTAAATTTTTAACAACGCAATGGGTTTTTGATGTCTTTAGTCGGTTTTTTTATTTTAATTTTAATTTCAAATTTCATATGTTTATTTTCATTCAAGTTTTTTGAAAAGAAAATAGGACAATCTTACAGCCCGAATCACTATTTTGGGCTTTGTCTCTTTATAATTCCTTGGATAGCTTTCTTTTTCAGTGCAGCCTTTATTAATGAGGAGTTTTTTTTAAGGCAACTACTTTGTAGTCTTCTGGCTAACTTTATTGGTTTAAGATTGCTTTTTAAGGTAAAAAACACTAAAAAAACCCTATCTAACAAAAATCTTTTACAAAGAGGATTTTTTCACACGGTTATATTATCTCCGTTAATTTCTGTATATTTTTTACCTGGACCCGTAGATTTTAATATCCTAGATCTGCTTGGAATTTTAGTCTTTACAACAGGAGCGTCTTGCCAAATAGTGTCTGAAAGAAGACTAACTCACCACAATACTAACTTTCATAAAATAGATGTCTGTATTAGTGGGATGTGGAAACATTCTAGGCACCCCAACTATCTTGGGGTTTTACTTCAATGGTATGGTATTTTTATCATTACCTGTAGTGCTGTAGGTGGATTCTGGAGCATATACAGCCCCTTATTTTTAACTTTTTATCTAAGAAAATATTCTGAAAAAAAAGAGGCTATTTTAAAAGAAAAAATACCCTCCTATAGAGATTATGCAAAGCATACCAATAGATATTTTCCTGATATCTTGGGGTTTCTACAAATTATAACCCCCCATCGATCACTAACATTTATTTTTTCTTTACTATCTAAAATTGAGGCGAGGCTAGTAAAAAATACCTTAATTTATGTGTTTTGTTTAATTTATAGGCCCAACCTCAAGGAAGCAAAGCTTCAAAATATTAAAGAATATTCTAGTTTCAATCATTTTTTTATAAGAAAATTACAAACCAGCTCTAGGCCTATTAGTTCGTCCTTAAAATCAGTGGTCTCTCCTGTTGATGGGGAAATAGTTGAGTTTGGAGAAATTGACGAGGAAAGACTTATACAGGCTAAAAAATTTAAATATAAACTTTCTAATTTAATTAATAAGGAAAGTTCAATGGGAAATTATAAGAATGGTTTTTTTGTGACGCTTTATCTTGGTCCTAAAAATTATCACCGAATACACTGCCCTTATGAGGGCACTATTTCAGAAACAAAACACATTCAAGGGTCTTTATATGGTGTTAGCTCAAGTTCTCATAAATTTATTTCCAATTTATATACAAGAAATGAAAGGGCATGGATGGAAATAGAGTGTGATAACTTTTCTTATATTTTATTATGCGTTGGAGCTTCTGTGGTAGGAAGCATTATTCCCTTTTGGAATGGCAATGTGTCTAACAAAAAAGGGGTGATTTCCTCTTGGGGTAAGGGTCCTAAAGAGGATCTAAAAAAAGTTAAAAGAGGGCAGGAGCTTGGCTTTTTTAATATAGGCTCAACAATAATATTGGTTTTTTCTAATGACTTTAATCCTAATAAAAACTTCTTGTCAGAAAATAAGTCTGTAAAATTTGGTGAGATAATATTAAAAACATGACTTTTTATAATTAATTTATAGGTTTTAATTTGGTTTCTTACTCCACCAGTGATCTGAAAGTTGGTCTTAAAGTGCTAATAGAGAGCAATCCTTGTGAAATTATTGAAGAAGAGTTTGTAAAGCCAGGTAAGGGACAAGCTTTCAGTAAGATTAAATATAGAAATTTATTAAATGAAAGGGTGGGAGAAAAAACTTGTAAAGTAGGAGAGTCTCTGAAATCAGCGGATATATTGGAAGTTGAAATGCAATATTTATATTCAGATGGGCCTAATTGGCATTTTATGAATACAGAGAATTATGAACAAATTGCAATCAATGAAAAAAAGATTTCTATTAATTCAAGCTGGATTACAGAAGAAGACAAATGTAAAGTCTTGCTATGGGATGGTAGTCCCATTTCTGTAACACCTCCAAATTTCGTGGAATTAGAAATCATAGAAACTGAACCTGGTTTAAAGGGAGACACTGTCTCGGGTGGAACTAAATTGGCTACTTTATCTACAGGGGTGGAAATTAAAGTGCCGTTATTTATTTCTAGAGGAGATACTGTAATTGTTGACACAAGAAAGGGTGAGTACAGTGGAAGGAAGTAACTAACATGAAAGAACTTCTGGTTAAGCTTTTAAATAATGCACTTAAAAATTTTGAGGAAATTGAAAATATAGACCTTAAAAAAATTAAAGTAGAAATCAAAAAAAATAAACAGAAAGACCACGGTGATTATTCGACAAATCTAGCAATGATTATTGCAAAAAAACTTTCTAAACCCCCTCTTGAAGTTGCCGAATTATTGGTTAAAGAAACTATTAAAGAAAAAAGTATCCAACAAATTAAAATAGCTGAACCAGGCTTTATAAACTTCTTTATCCAAGAAGATTCTTACTTAGAAATATTAAAAAAAATAAATAAAGAAAAAGAAAATTTTGGGAAAATTAGACAAGGTTCCAAAGAAAAAATACTTATAGAGTATGTGTCTAGTAATCCCACAGGTCCTTTGCATGTTGGTCATGGAAGAGGGGCTGCTTTTGGGTCAGTGCTTTCTAATATCCTTAGGGCCAGGGGCTTCTGTGTAGATGAAGAATATTATGTGAACGATCGTGGTAGGCAGACTGAGATACTCGCCCTAAGCGTCTGGGTTAGATATGTTCAGATATTTGGGAATCAAATTCCCTTCCCTAAAGGGTGTTATCAAGGAAAATATATATATGAAATTGCCAAGGAAGTGCATGATCGATATGGAGAAAAATATATGCTTAAAAATGACCTATTAATAGAGTTATCGCAAGCTATAGAAGATAAAAACCAAGAGGAAGATTTAGATCTATTGATAAATTTGGTAAGAGCCCAACTAAAGAATAAATTATTAGAACTTAGTGAATTTTCACTTAAATTTATTCTTAGGGGGATTAAGGAAGATTTGAATTATTTTGGAGTAAAACAAAATCTCTGGTTTAAAGAGACTTCACTTTTTTCCAAAACAAGAAAAGGTCTGTCTTTAATGGATAAGTCTATCTCTAAATTGAAGGAGGGGGGTTTTCTTTATGAGAAAGAAGGAGCTTTATGGTTTAAATCCTCAGATTTTAAAGATGATAAAGATAGAGTGGTTCGAAGGGGAAATTCACAAACAACTTATTTTGCTTCAGATATAGCCTATCACCTCAACAAATATCAAAGGGGCTACAAGAAAATAATTAATATTTGGGGGGCAGATCACCACGGCTACTTGCCTCGAGTTAATGCCGCTATAAAAGCCTTGGGGGAAGATACAAAAAAGCTAGATGTAGTCTTTATTCAATTTGCTAATTTGTTAAGAGAAGGAGAAAAAATATCAATGTCTACTAGGGGAGGGGAATTTGTAACACTTAAAGAGCTAATGGAAGAGGTAACGCCAGAAGCTGCTAGATTCTTTTTCATTAATAGAAAAGGTGAGCAACATCTTGACTTTAACTTAGACTTGGCTAAAAAACAGAATCAAGAAAACCCCCTCTATTACATACAGTATGCTCATGCAAGAATTTGCAGTTTGTTTAAAAAATTAAATTTAGAAAAAAAAACTTACAAAGAAAAGATGGCTATAGAAAATTTAGACAACCTTAATGGAGAAGGTGAAATAGAAATGATGAAAATCTTGGCTCAATATTCTGAAGTTGTAACAAAGTCAGCTAAAAATTTTGAACCTCATCTTATTTGCTATTACCTGCGCGAATTGGCTTCCTCCTTTCATAGTTATTACAATAATCAAAAAATACTGGTTGAAAACCAAAGAGAATTACAACCAAAACTCTTTATGCTCTCTGCTATAAGGCAAGTAATATTTAATGGCCTGACTATCTTGGGAATTAGCTCTCCATCGTCCATGTAAAAAATTGATGAAATCAGAAAAAGAAATACATGACTTTTTAAGTGAAATAAAAAGTATTTGTATAAAATCAAATCGGGACCCCAGTCAAATTACTATAGTGGGCGCTAGCAAAACACAAACTGCCGACTCAATAGAAAGGGCAATTAGTTGTGGAGTAATAAACTTTGGTGAAAATTTTTTACAAGAAGCAGAACCAAAAATTAGAAAGCTCTCTTCTGCGCCTACATGGCATTTTATTGGTTCAATACAAAGTAGAAAAGCTAAGAAAATAGCTTCCCTTTTTCAATGGGTACACACAGTTGATAGAATAAAAGTTGCTGAAAAGCTTAATAAATACCGCATAAATTCTCGGGGAAAGTTAGATATATGTGTTCAAATTAACACAGATAACGAAAAAAATAAGTCAGGTATAAAGTTAGAAGAAACAAAGGGCTTCATAAATGAGCTTAAAGTTTTTAATATGCTTAGAATAAGGGGTTTGATGACAATTCCAAAACCAAATAAGAATTTTAACAAGCAAAGAAAAGGGTTTAAAAAGATGTTTAATTTCTTTAAAGAACTAAAAGAAACGCACCCTTTTCTAGATACGCTTTCAATGGGTATGTCAGATGATTATGAGGCTGCAATAATGGAAGGGGCTAATATGATCAGAGTAGGCTCTAAGCTTTTTGGACCTAGGAAATGAAAGGCAGAGTAGGGTTTATAGGGGCAGGAAATATGGCTAACTCCCTTATTTCGGGGTTGTTAAAAGGGGGGGTTAAGTGTGAAAAGATTTGGGTCAGTTCGCCTGAAAAAAATCACTTAAAAATTTTGCAAGACTTACATAATGTGCGGGTAAGTCTTCAAAATAAGGATGTTGTAGAATCTTGCTCTACTCTAGTGCTAGCTGTAAAACCAGATGTTATTAAGCTGGTTTTAAATGAGATAAATAGTTTAATAAGAAAAAAAAATCACCTTATTATATCTATATCTGCAGGAGTTAAGATAAAGGAAATAGAAGAAATAATAGGAAAACAGTCTAAGATAATTAGATGCATGCCCAACACTCCGGCTAGTGTTGGAAAAAGTGTAACCGCAATATGCAACAATACTTCTACAAAACAAGCGGATGTGTATGCTGCTCTCAAAATATTCAATTCAATAGGGGTCTGCTATCAAATGAAAGAAGAATTTTTTGATTTATTTACTTCTTTGATTGGGTCGGGGCCGGCTTATGTATTTTATATTATTGAAATTTTTGAAAAAATTGCAAAAGACTTTGGTTTTGGAGAAAAAAAGACAAGGGAATTAGTTTTAGAAATGATCATGGGATCTGCGAGTCTAGCAAAAAGCAGTGATGAAAAAGTAAAGCTTCTAAGGAAAAAAGTCACCTCACCCAGGGGGGTTACCGAAAAGGCCATAGAGGTTCTAGAATCAAAACAAGTTGCTTTATCTTTTGAAAAAGCTATTAGAGAGGGTGAAAAAAGATCTGCAGCTCTTGGAGAAAAAGAAAATGCCTGAAGCAACCCTTTACCTTTTTAAGTCAATAGGAGATTTTATTACTATTGCAATGTTATTAAACTTCTTCTTTAGGCTTTTTAAGGTTGATTATTACAACCCCATTGTAAGGGGCATAGTAATAATAATTGACTCACCAATACGAGTGCTAAGGAACCTTGTGAAGCCTTGGTTCGGCATAGATATAGCCAGTCTAATATTTGCCTTTTTTTTACAAGTGTTTTGTTTTTACATTGTTTCAATGGCAGGAGAAATCTCTTTACCAACTCTATCTATATTGTTGTGGTCTTTTTATTCAATAGTTCTGCTGATGTTAAAAATGATCTTTTGGGCTATGTTAATCGGAATTATTCTTAGCTGGATTTCTCCATTAAGCAGCCATCCTGGCGCCTCCTTAATTCATCAACTTTCAGACCCTGTCTTTAGGCCCTTCAGGGCAGTGCTTCCACCAATGGGAGGGCTGGACTTCTCGCCAATATTGGCTTTCATTTTTGTAAACTTTATGCAAATTTTAATTAGGAATTTAGCATTAGATTCTGGAATACCCATAGGATTAAGTATTGGATTTTAGACAAAGCTTTTTCTCCATCTCTTCTTGCCTTATAATAGAATTATAACGCCGATTTGAGCCAGCTTGCGGGCGTTAAAATAAGTACAGCTAAATCCGTAATTAAACCTGTTTAGTGAAAGCTGACGGGTTTTTTTTTATAAAATGAAAACAAAATTAAATACTTCGATAGGGCTTGTTAAGCCAAAAAGAGCTAATTTTGAGCAGAGTATTTCTTTAGAAAGCGGTGTGAAATTAAGCGACATAGAGCTTATCTACGAAACTTACGGAGATTTAAACAAAAAAAGAAATAACGCTATATTAATTTGTCATGCCCTAAGTGGTAATCATCATGCTGCCGGCTATCATTCTAAGTCTGATAATAAACCGGGATGGTGGGATGCTTTAATAGGACCAGAAAAAGCTATAGATACAAACAAATTTTTTGTTGTATGCCCTAACAACCTGGGTGGATGTCATGGATCGACAGGGCCCACATCTATAAACCCAGAAAACGGTGAAATCTATGGGCCAGATTTTCCTGTTATAACTGTTAATGATTGGGTTAATTGCCAGTCTATATTGGCTGATATTCTTGGGATAGAAACTTGGTATAGTGTGATTGGAGGAAGTTTGGGAGGAATGCAGGCATTACAGTGGAGTATTTCTTACCCAGAAAGAATTAAAAGTGCGTGTGTTATAGCGGCTGCCTCCAAGTTGAGTGCACAAAATATAGCCTTTAACGAAGTTGCCAGACAGGCAATTATTTCAGACCCAGATTTTCTCCAGGGGCAATACTTAAAAAACAAAAAATCTCCAAAAAGAGGGTTGCGACTAGCTAGGATGGTGGGACACATAACTTATTTGTCTGATGAAGCAATGAGGGAGAAGTTTGGAAGAGAGCTTAAAGAAGGCAAAATAAATTTTGGATACGATGCAGAATTCCAAGTAGAAAGTTATCTTAGGCACCAGGGTGATACCTTTTCAAAAAATTTTGATCCCAACACCTATCTTATAATGACAAAACTTTTAGATTACTTTGATCCGGCTTCTAAGCATAATGGAGATCTTATAAAGGCGTTTAAAGAAATTAAAGCTAAAATTTTAGCTGTCTCTTTTTCAAGTGATTGGAGATTTCCTCCATCTAGATCACACGAGATTGTAAACGCACTAATTAGTGCAAATAAAAATATAAGTTATTTAGAAATAGAATCAAGCAAAGGGCACGATTCTTTTTTATATCCAGAGGAAAGATATACAAAAGGAATAAAGGCCTTCTTGCTAGCTGATTATGAATATTGAATTAATGCTTGATGAATGGATACAAGAGAATACCAAAATTCTTGATTTGGGGTGTGGAGACGGAACCATTCTTTCTAATCTAAAAGTTTCAAAAAATATTAAAGGTTTTGGGATTGAAATAGATAGGAAAAATATTCAAAAGTGTCTAGAAAAAGGAATTAACATAATAGAACACAACATAGATGCGGGTCTAAAAAATATTTCAGGTAATAGCTTTGACATGGTAATCATGAGTCAGACCATCCAAACCTTAAAAAATCCAAGCTTGGCTTTAGAGGAAATAACCAGAGTTGGGAAAAGGTGTGTAGTTACAATTCCTAACTTCGGGCATTGGAAAGCAAGACTGGCATTGCTTGTAAGGGGTAAAATGCCTGTAACAAAGTCTCTTAGTGAGAGTTGGTATCAAACACAAAATATACATTTATGTACAATAAAGGATTTCGAAAATCTTTGCTCTGAACTTTCTATTTCAATAGAGGAAAGAAAATTCCTTAATTCTGACGGCAATACAGGCTTTCACTCAATTTGGGCTAATTTATTTAGTTCTTATGCCATTTATAAAATCTACAAATAATAAAATGGAAATAATTTTAGCCTCTTCTAATGAGGGAAAATTTAAAGAATTCAATGAACTAGCAAAAAAAACTAATATCAGACTACGCTCCTTACCCAAAAATTTAATTAATCTACCTGATGAAACAGGTCTAACTTTCGAAGAAAATGCTCTTATAAAGGCTAATCATGTTTTTAAACAAGTAAATTCCCCTGTTTTAGCAGATGATTCAGGCTTAGAAGTAGACTATCTAGATGGAGCCCCGGGTATTATGTCTGCAAGATACTCGAAAAAGGCTACTGATGAGGGGAATATAAAAAAAATCCTTTCTGAGATGAAGGGAGTAAAGGGATGGAAAAGAGGGGCTAGATTCAAGTGTTGTTTAATGCTTAAATTGAATAGATCTTTAGAGCCCATCAAGGCTGAAGGCTTTCTTGAGGGCTTAATAGCAGAAGTGCCTAAGGGTGAGGGGGGGTTTGGATATGATCCAATTTTTTTATTACCATCCCTGGGTCTTAGTTTAGCCGAAATAACAAAAGAAAAGAAAAATGAAATTAGCCATAGGAGTAAAGCTTTTAGACTTTTATTAAAAAAACTCCCCTTAATCAATTATTAAAATCTTTTATAAATTAAGGCTTTAGGAGTCTCCCCTTCCTTCAGGGCCCTATTTTCATATTTTGTTTTGGGTGAGTCTAGAAAGACTTTTGGAAGTTGATTTTTTTTTAATCTAAGCCATCCTTTTGATTTCAAAAATTTTGTCTTTATTTCTAAATAGTAATCCTTGCTATCAGTTTTACAATAAAATATCCCCCCAACTTTTAAAGCCTTTTTCAATAAATCAATAAACTCATTATTAACCAGGCGCCTTTTTTGATGTTTCCTTTTGGGCCATGGATCTGGAAAAAATAGAAGGATAAATTCAAATGTTTCTTTTTCAAAGGTCCCGAGGACTTCTTCTGCATCTTTTCTTATAATCTTAAGATTCTTTAATTTCTTTTGTTTTGCTTTATTTATTAGTGATCCTATACCAGAATCGTAAACTTCAATTCCCACAAAGCTAATATCTCTTAGATTCTCTGCTAAATAAATCAAGTTTTCACCCGACCCGAAGCCTATCTCTAAGGCTACTTTTTTCTTTTTTGAAAAAAAACTATTTAGATATGTTGAAGACTTTATGTCTTCAACGCCATATTCGTGCCAAAACAATTCTACGGCTTTTTTTTGAGCTCTGGTTGTTCTCCCTCTTCTAAGAACATAGCTTTTATTACCTCCCAATGAGTCCATTTAAAAAATTAGATTGTTCCTTCTAAGGGAGAGGAGGCTGAAGCATAGGGTCTTTTTTCCATTCTCCCTGCCAAAAAGGCTTCCCTTCCAGATTCAACAGCTTTTTTCATTGCACCAGCCATAAGTATTGGTTTTTTTGCTTTAGCTATTGCAGTGTTCATAAGCACTCCATCGCAACCCAATTCCATTGCAATGCTGGCATCAGAAGCAGTTCCCACACCTGCATCTACAATTACTGGAACTCGGGCTGATTCAAGAATTAATTTGATGTTATGTGGATTGTGTATGCCTAAACCAGAACCTATAGGTGCTCCAAGAGGCATAATGGAAACACAGCCCATATCCTCCAGCTCCCTGGCCTGAATGGGATCATCATTACAATAAACCATGACCTTGAAATCATCCTGTATTAGCTTTTTTGCTGCCTTAATAGTCTCTGGCATATTTGGGTAAAGTGTTTTCTTGTCTCCTAGAACTTCCAATTTAACTAAATCATGACCATTAAGTAGCTCTCTTGCTAATTGGCAAGTTCTAATTGCATCTTCTGCGCTATAACATCCTGCTGTATTGGGAAGTATGGTTATTTTTTTAGAATCAATAACCTCAAGAATGCTTTCTTCTTTTTTTTTCTGACCAACATTAACCCTTCTTATAGCTACAGTTACTATTTGAGACCCAGAGCTTTCTATAGCTTCCTGAGTTTCTTTGAAGTCTTTATATTTCCCTGTCCCAATTAATAGTCTAGAGTTATATTGTTTATTGCTTATCGAGAGAAGATCTTCGTCTTTCAATATTTACTTACCCTCCCCCTATGGCTTTAACTATTTCAACACTGTCACCTTCAGAGATAAGAGTGCTCTCAAATTTGGCCTTAGAAACTATCTCTCTGTTAACCTCAACTGCCACTCTCACCTTAGAAATTTCAAGAAAATTTAATAATTCGCTTATGGTTACTTGTTTGTCTATTTTTAGGGGATCACCATTAACTAACACTTTCATAGGGGATGCTAGTATATTTTCTTAACACACAAGACTGTTAATTTAAACTCATAGAGCTTCTAATCTTTTTCATGGCGTTTTGCTCTATTTGCCTCACTCTTTCAGTAGATATGTTGTATCTCTCAGCTAATTCATGAAGGGTGTGTTTACCATCTGAAAGCCACCTATCACGGATAATATCTCTGCTTCTATCGTCCAGTTTTTTAAGTGCACTTTGTAATTCAACTGAATTAGCTGCTGACAAAGTGCTTTTCTCATACATATCAGCTGGATCTGAAGCAGAATCCTTAAGGTATTGACTAGGAGACATTTGCACCTCTTCATCATCAGCTCCCTCTGGAGGATCAAAAGAAATATCTAAACCACTTAATCTTTTTTCCATTTCTCTGACTTCAGAGGGTTTTACTTTCAAGTCGCTTGATATGAGGTTTATTTCCCTTTCTGTTAACCATGATAGGCTTTTCTTCTTACTTCTTAAGTTAAAGAATAGTTTTCTTTGTGCCTTGGTTGTTGCTATTTTAAGTATCTTCCAATTTCTTAAAATATACTCATGCATTTCAGCTTTAATCCAGTGAACGGCAAATGAAACAAGCCTAACCCCTACTTCTGGGTTAAACTTTCTGACTGCTTTCATCAGGCCTATATTTCCCTCCTGAATTAGATCGGCTTCAGACAGACCATAGCCCGAGTATGTTTTAGCTACATGAACAACAAATCTTAAGTGGGCAAGTACAAGCTTTCTTGCAGCCTCTAAATCATCCCTATAATAAAGATCTTCGGCTAATTTTCGCTCTTCTTCAGCAGAAAGAATGCCTATTCCGTAAACAGAGCTTATGTAGGACTGAAGGTCGCCCCCGGGAGAGGCAATATTGATCTCCCTCAAGGAAGTTCCAGGTTTTTTTGAGACCTTATTTTTCTTTTTTGTAACCAAAACGTACGAATTCTACATTTTTAATCATTTAATATGCAAATTAAGAGGTCAAAATTAGATTGAATAGAATTGATTGCTTTATCTTTTTCTTACAATCCCACTAATATATCGGACCAATTAAACGAAGGGTCACCTACGCACAGGAATTTTGGGTTTTTTCTTTGAAAATCAAGAAAATAATTCAAGCTTTTCCTATTAAAATCAATGACTTTGCCACCTGCGCCCTCTACCACTGCTTGTCCTGCAGCAATATCCCATTGATAGGTTAATCCTAGCCTACAATAAACGTCAGCTTTACCCTCTGCAACCCTACATAGCTTTAAAGAACTTCCTGCAGGAATAACACTTACATTTGTAAATATCTTCTTGCTTTTTTCTATAAATCTAATGTCTCCTTCATTTTTGTGACTTTTGCTCAAAGTTATTCTGCACTTTGTTTTATTTAAATTTGTTACTGCAATACTTTCTCTGCCCTTGCAGTGTTGCTTAAAAGATCCATGGCCGGGTATTCCACAAAAAAGCTCATTTTTTTCTGGTGCAAAGACGACTCCTAGTTTAACTTCATTTTCTCTTACTAGAGCTATGTTAACGGTAAATTCACCGTTTTTATTTATAAATTCTTTTGTACCATCAAGAGGATCAACCAACCAAAATTCCTTTTGTTCTTTCTCAATCAATTTGCTTCCTTCCTCAGACAAGATTGGAATTTCAGGAGTCAATTGAAATAACGATTCGTTTATAATTCTTTGTGATATGCAATCTGCCTCTGTTAAAGGTGTGTTGTCTGATTTGTATTTTGTTGATATTTCAGTTTCTTTATACAACTCAAGTATAGATTTGCCAGCCTCAAGACATGTCTCCACTACAAAACTAGAGATTTCTTTTAACTCGGATTTACTCATTAGGCAGGTTTCTTTTTGTTTGGTTTGTTTTTTCTTTTACAATACTTAACTTCTTAAATAAATAAAAGCTCATTATGGAAAAAAAAGAAAAATTAAAAGAACATGTTGAGGCATTAACTCTTGGCCTTAATCTACTTGGAAGAAATAGAAAAACGGTTTTACCTCACCACAAAGCTTTCGAATTAGTTGATGATTTAGAGACAAGGATTCAGGAGATATCTGAGATTCTAAAATCAGAAAGTAATTAAAAGGGAGAAAAAATGAAATATTCATGCTTTGAGTGTGACATAAAAAATAAAATTGCCCATATATCGATGTGTAGGCCTGAAGAATTTAATTCTATGAACAGGGCTTTTTGGTCTGAACTGCCTGAGCTAGTTGATAAAATTTCTAATGATGCAAGCGCCAGAGTAATTGTTTTGTCTGCTCAAGGTAAGCATTTTTGTTCTGGTATGGATTTAGCTAATTTTGCTCCTAATCCTTCACCGCCAAAGGCTCATTTTGGAATGAAAAAAGAATCTGCTTTTAGGGGTACTTTGGATTTGCAATATACAATATCTTGTTTAGAAAAGGCTCGAATACCTGTTATTGCTGCTATTCAGGGAGCTTGTGTTGGAGGGGGTGTCGATTTAGCTACAGCTGCTGATATACGTTACTGTACGAAAGATGCTTTTTTCTGCATTCAAGAGATAAATATTGGATTGGCTGCTGACGTTGGAACATTACAAAGGCTGCCCCATCTAATTCCAGAAGGGTTGGTTAGAGAGTTGGCTTTTACAGGAAGAAGATTTAAATCAGATGAAGCATTAAGATTTGGTCTAGTTAACCAAGTTTATGGTTCTCAAGAAGAAATGCTTACAGAAGTCACGGAGGTAGCTAAAGAGATAGCTAAAAAAGGTCCTTTGGCAGTAACTTCAACAAAAGAGATTTTAAATTATAATCGTGATCACTCTTTAGAGGACTCTCTTAACTATGTCGCTCTTTGGAACAATGCAATGGGAGTTAGCGACGAGATGTCTGAAACCTTTAAAGCAAAATCTGAAAAAAGAGATCCAGACTTTGAAGACCTGCTGCCCAGAACAAAGTATATGGAGGGTTTAGATTAAATCTGTTTCCTTAAGAAAACCGGTTCTAATTCACTTGAATATTTTTTGCTATATTTATAGCCACCAAGATTGAAATTATTTAGATCTTCAGGTCTGTCAATTTTATTTTCTGCTAGATATCTAACCATCAGCCCTCTTGCCCTTTTAGCGAAAAAGCTAATGATTTTGTATTTTCCTTTTTTATAGTCTTTAAAGGTAGGCTTAACAACTTTACTTTCAAGACCAGACAGCTTAACAGAAGAAAAATATTCAACTGAAGCTAGATTTACCACCGTTTTATTTCTGTGAGTAGAAAGGCTTTCATTAACAGAAGCAGTAATTTTATTTCCCCAAAATTCATATAGATTCTTCCCTTTAGAATTATTTATATTTGTTCCCATTTCAAGCCTATAAGGTTTAATCAAATCAAGGGGTTTTAATATTCCATAAAGCCCAGACAAAATTCTCAGATGATTGTTTAAAAAATTAATTTGGTTCTTACTTAAAGAATATGAGTCTATCCCCATATATACGTCCCCCTTAAAGGCATAAATTGCTTGTCTTGAGTTCTTTTCTAATTTCACTGGAGGGCTCCAATTCATATTTCTTTCAAAATTCAAAATAGCTAATTTTTCACTAACCCCCATTAGTGAAGAAAGATTGTCTGGGTCATAAAGTCTTAAACTTTTCATGAGAGATTTGCTATCAGACAAATGATTAGCAATGGAAAATTCCTTTAAAGGTAAGTGTGTATCATAATCTAGGGATTTAGCCGGTGAAATTAAAGTTATCATTTCATAATCCTAAAACTAATTTTGCCATAATATTCCTCTGAATCTCATTTGATCCTGCGTATATAGTGGTTTTTCTGTTGTTAAAGTATCTTGGTGCAGAGTAATTAGCAAAATCTGATCCAATTGGAGGCTCGTTATTTCCCAGTTCTGGTCCGGGATTATTAAAAGGAAGCGCATAATAATCAACTGCTTCAACTGCCAGTTCTGTTATTTGTTGACCTATTTCTGTTCCTCTAGTTTTAAGCAAGGAAGACTCGGGGCCCACATTTTGGCCCGTTGATAGAGCTCCTAAAATTCTCAACTCTGTAGCTTCCATAGAGTTGATCTGTATTTCTATTTCTGAAACTTTAGAAGCAAAATTACCCTCCTCAAACAAAGAGCCGCCATCAAGAATTATAGTTTTTGCAATAGATTTAACCCTCTCGAGTTGAGATCCAAGCTCAGAGGAATAACCATTTCCCCTTTCAAATTCCAATAAATATTTAGCATAAGTCCATCCCTTTCCCTCTTCTCCTATTAAATTTTCTATTGGAACTTTAACATCCTGAAAAAATACTGTATTTACTTCATGATGTCCTAATGGGGTATTGTCTAATGTATTAATAGGCTGTACTTCTATCCCTGGTGAGTGCATATCAATTAATAAAAAAGATATTCCTTTTTGAGGTATTTCTTCCTGACTAGTCCTAACTAAGCAAAAAATCATATCTGCACATTGAGCCATCGTAGTCCAGGTTTTTGAGCCATTAACTAAATAGTAATCTCCCTTGTTTTCTGCCTTTGTTTTTAAAGAAGCTAGATCAGATCCAGATCCTGGTTCTGAATAGCCCTGACACCACCATACTTTAAAAGCCAGAATATCTGGCAAATATTTCTTTTTTTGTTCTTCACTTCCAAATGCCATTATTACAGGAGCCACCATTTTTTCTCCAAATGCAATCACTGAAGGGGCGTGTGCGGCAGACATTTCTTTGTTAAACAAATATTTTTTTGATGCTGAAAAGTCCGCACCCCCATGCTGTTTTGGCCAGTTTATTCCCGACCATCCTCTTGAGTGGAGGGCCTGCTGCCAGTTAATTTGTTCTTGACGCGTTAAATGGCCGTTGGGGCTATTCATATATCGCCTTTTCATTTCTTCTGGATAATTAGATTTAATCCAGTCTCTTACTTCTTTTTGAAAGTTTAGCTCTTCTTGTGTAAATTGTAAGTTCATGCTTTTATCCTTCAGCTAATTATAATAGCAAATAGTCTATGCAAAAAATAAGTTCTTTTATAGATAGCTTTTCAGAAATCACTGGGAAAATATGCTCTTGGTTCGTAGCCTTCATGGTCTTAATAACCTGCTTGGTTGTTGTCATGAGGTATGGCTTGAACATGGGATCAGTATTGTTACAAGACATAGTTCTGTATCTTCATGGAGCGCTTTTTCTGCTTTGCTCTGCTTTTACCTTAAAGAGACAGGGTCATGTTAGGGTGGATGTTTTCTATAGAAACTTTTCCTTGAGAAGAAGGGCTGCCATTGATCTGGCTGGAAATGTTTTATTTCTCCAGCCAATGTGCTGGTTGATTCTTGTATACTCATGGGGCTATGTAAAGTGGTCGTGGAAAATAATGGAAAGCTCTCCAGACCCGCTTGGACTCCCCTTTGTTTATCTCCAAAAGTCCCTGTTGATATCCCTTTGTCTTCTCTTAATAATTCAAAGCATTTCAGAAATAATTAAATCTCTTGTGGTGATAAAGCGTGGTTGAATTTATCCCACTATTAATGTTTGCAGTTGTTTGCTTGATATTGTTAGCCGGTTTCCCGGTAGCTTTTTCTTTGGCAGGAACTGCTATTATTTTTGCAGGAATAGGTGTATTAACAGATACATTTAATTCGGCCTTTTTGGGTGCCATACCCAACAGGCTTTATGGGGATATGACCAATTCAGCCTTGGTGGCTGTGCCTCTTTTTGTCTTTATGGGCGTTCTTCTTCAAAAATCAAATCTTGCTGAAAATTTACTAAGCAATATGGCTGATGTCATGGGGGGCTTTAGGGGTAGCCTTGCCATTTCAGTAATCCTTGTAGGAATGATGATAGCAGCAAGCACTGGCATTGTAGGTGCAACAGTTATAGCCATGGGCTTAATTTCTTTGCCCATTATGTTGGAAAGAAACTATGACCAAAGCTTGGCTGCTGGGACAATTTGTGCAACTGGAACTCTTGGTCAAATCATACCCCCATCAATAGCCCTGGTGCTTCTGGGTGATGTTCTTTCGGGTGCAAATCAAAAGGCACAGATAGACTTAGGAAATTTAGCTGGAAAAACTGTTTCTGTAGGGGACTTGTTTATGGGAGCAATCATACCGGGGATTATTCTCGTTGCTGCATATGCTGGGTATGTAATCTTAAGATCTTACCTATCCCCTCATTTGATCCCAAAAGAACAGGCCAAGGTGTTAAAAAACAAATGGAAAATTATCATTACATCCTTAATTCCACCCCTTGCTCTCATTTCTTCTGTTTTGGGATCTATTTTGTTTGGAATAGCCACTCCAACTGAAGCGGCAGGTGTAGGTGGTCTGGGAGCTCTTTTATTAGCAGCCTCAAACAACACATTAAACAAAAAGAATTTGACTGAAGCAGTAGAAAGTACATCGGAAATAACTGCTATGGTTTTTATGATATTGATAGGCTCTTCGATATTCTCTCTAGTTTTTAGGGGCTTTGGTGGCGATGATTTGGTTGCAGGAATCTTTGATCAAATGCCTGGTGGTGTTTTTGGTGCCATGGTTATAGTAATGGCAATCGTCTTCCTGTTAGGATTCATATTAGACTTTATTCAAATAACTTTTGTGGTTGTTCCAATTGTGGGTCCTGTGCTTTTGTCAATGGGGATTGATCCGGTCTGGTTGGGAATCATGATAGCAATTAACCTGCAAACTTCTTTTCTAACTCCACCATTTGGTTTTGCTTTGTTTTATCTGCGCGGGGTTGCCCCTTCTAACCTTCCTACTTCAGCAATTTATAGGGGGGTTATTCCATTTATCATTATTCAAATAACCTTATTATTTATTCTGGCTCTTTTCCCAGAAATTGTAACTTTTTTGCCCAACGTAATTTATGGGAATTAAGGTTTGTCCAGTAAACGAGATAGCTTGTCTGCTCTGTAAGAAGACCTAACCAAAGGGCCTGAGGATACTTCTTTAATGCCTATATCCTTTGCAAAATTCTTATATTTTTTAAATTTGCTGGGTTTTACCCATTTTTTAACTGGAAGGTGATTTAAGGTTGGTCTTAGGTACTGACCAAGGGTTACTACGTCCACTCCCGAAGATTTAATGTCTCCCAGGGTTTTCTTAATTTCCTCTTCTGACTCTCCAAGACCTAACATTAAGCTTGTTTTTGTTATGGTCTTAGGGCTTGATTTTTTAACATAAGACAGCACTTTAAGGCTCTGAAAATAACCCGCTCTATTGTCGCGAACCTCTGGTGTTAGTCTTTTAACTGTCTCAAGGTTTTGGGCAAAGACGTCGACTCCAGAGTCTAATATTGTATCTACGGACTTCTCTGACCCATTAAAATCAGGGACTAGTGCTTCAACAGTTATGTTTTTACTAAATCTTTTAACCTGTTTAATAGTCTCAGAAAAATGAGCTGCACCCCCATCATCAAGATCGTCCCTATTAACTGAGGTCAAAACTACATATTTCAATTTCATAGAAGCTACCGATCTTGCTACCCTTTCCGGCTCTTGTTTGTCTGTTTTCTTTTTAGGATTTCCTGTGTCTACAGCACAGAATTTACAGGCCCTTGTACATACAGAGCCAAGCAGCATAAAGGTAGCTGTTCCATGGCTCCAGCATTCATTTAAATTGGGACATTTTGCTTCTTCACATACTGTGTTTAGGTTTTTAGTATTTACTATCTCAACAACCCTCTGCAAAGTTGGGCTTGTTTTTAAAAGACCTACCCTAAGCCATTTAGGTTTTTTTGTAGATTTAACTAAATTATTTGGGTTATTTTTAATACCATCCCGAATTGCCCATGAGCCATTCTCATTAAGTGACTTAGAGGGAATAATTTTTGATTTCATAAAGATTTGGGGTGTTTTAGTTGGTCTATCAAAATAGATTCAAAGCTGTCTTGCACCTCTTGAAAATATATCCTCTTAAAGTTACTGAGTTGGGTGACTTTTAGGGCTTCATAGCCACAAGTATTTATTCTTAAAAAGGGCTCCAAATCCATATCTATATTGATACTAATTCCATGATAGCTAAAGCCTTTTTTAATTTTTAATCCTATTGAGGCTATTTTTTCTTTTTCCACATACACTCCAGGAGCCCCTTCAATTTTAGAGGAATTTATTCCATATTTATCAATCAGCTTGATAATAGAGTTCTCAAGCTCGCTGATTAAGTGCTTCGGTCCCCATCCCAGTCTTCTTAAATTTAAAAGGAAATAAGCTACCAGCTGCCCCGGCCCATGATAAGTCGCCTGCCCTCCCCTGTCCGATCTTATAACTGGTATTTTTCCTTGAGAAAGAATGTGTTTTTCAGATCCACCTAAGCCTACTGTGAATACCGGGGGGTGTTCCAAGAACCATATTTCATCCGGATCATTGTAAGATTTAGAAAGAACCGTATTGACCATAGAGGTCCATATTTTGTTATATTCTTGAAGCCCCAATTTTTTTATTTTTAAATTATTAGTCAATTCAAGTCTCGGGTTTCTATATAGGCCTTCTCAGATATTTCGTGATAAGAAGTAACTTGGTCTTTAAACTTGCTATAAGAACTATAGATCTTTTGTGCCATTTCGTCTCCTTCTATAAATTCCTGCATAACTTCAGATGATATATTTCTTAATTTAATCAAAACATCATCGGGTAATTTCCTTAACTGTACTCCATGTTTATCTACTAACTCTCTGAGTGCCTGGTTATTTCTAGCTGTATATTCATCTAGCATTTCTTGATTAACAGCACGGGCTGCATATTTGAGTATAGCCTTTAAGTCATCTGGAAGGGTATCAAAAGCATCTTTGTTCACTATGATCTCAAGTGTAGAACCCGGCTCATGCCACCCTGGATAGTAATAATAATTTGCTACCTGGTGTAGCCCGAAAGTTAAGTCATTGTAGGGGCCTACCCATTCAGCAGCATCTATAACTCCCTGCTGCAAAGACAAGAAAATTTCATTTCCAGGCAATTGTACTGTTTCAGCTCCTGCTCTAGTGAAAATATCACCTGCAAGACCTGGTATTCTCATTTTTAAGCCTTTTAAGTCATCAAGTGAGTTTATTTCCTTTCTAAACCATCCCGCCATCTGAACTCCAGTATTTCCACCTGCAAGAGGGAGTAGGTTAAAAGGAGCGTAAGCTTCCCGCCATAACTCCAGTCCTCCCCCGTGGTGAAGCCATCCATTCATTTCTTGGGCAGTTAGTCCAAAGGGGACTGCTGTAAAAAATTGTGAAGACTTTAGTTTTCCAGTCCAATAATAAGAAGCTCCATGGCCTAGTTCAACATTTCCCTGAGATACTGCATCAAAAACTCCCATGGGGGGGACTAATTCTCCCTGCCCATAAACCTTTATCTTAAAACGACCGTTGCTCATTTCATCAACATATTGAGAAAGATTCTCTGCAGCCATTCCAAGTCCAGGGAAATTTTTTGCCCAAGTTGTCACCATTGTCCATTTGTAAGTTTTTACACTCTCATAGCCTTCTCCCTCTAAAGAGTTGTTTTGATTTGATTGCCCGCAAGAAGATAGAGCCAAGCTAGCGGATATCAATAGAATGTATTTTTTCATTGTTTGTCCTTGTTCAAAGAGGGATTAGTTTAGCGTAAGAAACCATTAACCATTTTGTATTGCTTGAATCAAAGCTTACTTCTACTCTAGCATTTAATCCCTCTCCTTCATAATTAAGAATTACTCCCTCTCCGAAAACTTCATGAGCTACCCTCTGGCCCAATGCCAATTCTGTTTCTGGAATAGCTCCAGAGTTTAAAGGGGCTCTTTTCTTGCTTTTTAATTGCAACCCTCCGCTTGGTCTCATTTGCATTGTAAGTTCTTGGGGTATCTCTCTTAAAAACCTTGACACAGGATTAAAGGTTTCGTTTCCATGCAACCTCCTCATTTCTGCATTCGTTATATAAAGCTTTTCCATGGCCCTAGTCATGCCCACATAGCAAAGCCTCCTTTCTTCTTCTAGTTGGTCTGGGCTTCCGATAGAGAGGTGATGAGGAAAGAGCCCTTCTTCAAAACCAGTTATAAAAACTAGAGGAAATTCTAACCCTTTAGCTGAGTGAAGTGTCATGAGTTGAATAGCAGATTCATGCTCATCAGCTTGAGTGTCTCCAGCGTCTAGTGCGGCGTGATCTATAAAGTTTTTTAACAATGAAGCTTCGCCATCTGGATCATTTGGTTCAAATGATTTGGCGGCACTTACCAGTTCATTTAAATTTTCTATTCTGGTCTTTCCTTTTTCTCCTGGTTCTTTTTTGTGATGCTCTATTAAGCCGCTTTGCTGAATTACATAATCAACAAGCTCTCCTAGTGTTAAATCTTTTGTTTCATTTTCTATTAACTCTAATTTATCAGCGAACATCATAAGGGCAGAGTTTGCTTTTTTAGGCAAGCTCCCGATGTCTATTAATGTAATGGCTGCCTTCCAAAGGGAACTGTTATCCAGTCTGGCCTTGTTTCTTATTAAGTCCAATGACTTTGCTCCCAGTCCTCTAGTGGGCAGGTTTATTACCCTCTCAAAAGCAGCATCGTCTTCTCTTCCATAAATTAAGCGGATATAAGCCATTGCGTTTTTTATTTCTGCTCTTTCATAAAACCTAAGGCCTCCATAAATTCTATAAGGTAGGTCTTCCCTTAAAATAGCTTCTTCAAGAGCCCTAGATTGGGCATTTGATCTATATAAAATAGCTATCTCTTCTAGGCTTCTGCCCTGTGAAATAAAGCCCTGGATAGTGCCCGTAACATAATTGGCTTCATCGTTTTCGTTATAAGCAGAATAAATCGAGATTGACTCTCCTTCTTTCTTCTCTGTCCAAAGTTCTTTTCCAAGCCTGCTCTGATTGTTTGTTATGACGGCATTAGCGGCACTTAAAATAATTTTCGTTGACCTATAATTTTGTTCTAGACGTATTATTTCTGTTCCTTTAAAGTCCTTTGTAAGGCGGTTTAAGTTTTCGCTCTTAGCCCCTCTCCAGCCATATATTGACTGGTCATCATCTCCAACGGCAGTCATTCTACCCACGTCTCCTATTAGTAAAGATAAAAGCAGATATTGAACTTCATTTGTATCTTGAAACTCGTCTACTAAAACGTTGGTGAATCTTTTCTGATAATGGGCTGTTAAATCTTGTTTTGTTTTAAGCAAAATAAAAGTTCTTAAAATTAACTCTCCAAAATCTACAAGGCTTTCTCTATCGCAAAGCTCTTCGTAAGCCTTGTATACTTTAGTCATCTCGGCTACAAAATAATCTCCCTCTTGAGAGGCGTCATTGGAGCGTCTGCATTCATCTTTTTCTTTATTTATATACCATTGAATTTGCTTTGGAGGCCATTTTTTTTCATCAACTCCAATGGATTTGCTCACCCTCTTCACCACTCGCAGCTGATCCTCGCTATCCAATATAGAAAATTCTTTTCTCAAGCCTGCCTCTTTCCAATGTCTTCTGAGAAGCCTATGGGAAATTCCATGAAAGGTGCCACACCAAAATTGTTGTAGGTTAATACCAGCTATTTTCTCTATTCTTCCCCTCATCTCGCTTGCAGCCTTATTGGTAAAGGTTACTGTCAATAAAGATTGTGGGTCAAAATGTTTTACCTTAATAAGCCAAGCCACTCTATGGGCTATGACCCTTGTCTTTCCGGAACCAGCGCCCGCCAGAACTAATAAATGGGAGGCATTTGAAGTTACAGCGTTTCTTTGGGCTTCATTGAGGTTTTGCAATATTTCTGAAACATCCACATTTGCATTTTATCTGAGATTAACCAGATTAGGTCAAGGGCAATAATTATTCTAAACAGCCCGCCTGTATTTGACCCTAATCTTAAGTTAATATAAATGACAATATGACAGATAAAAATGATTTTTTTAACACTTATTGCGACTTTGTTACAAAAGTTACTAGCGAGCCAAGTTTAGAGCTTGAAGAGCTAAAAAAATCTCTGGAAGACATCCAAAATAATTCTGAGGTAGAAGTTCCTAGGTTGCTTACTGCCGCTCTTGGGCTCGCCAGTGAATCTGGGGAGTTTGTTGAGGTAGTTAAAAAAATGTTTTTGCAAGGTAAGCCTGCTAACGAAGAGAATATTTTTCACATGAAAAGAGAGCTGGGGGATGTCATGTGGTATTGGGTTACTGCTTGTATGTCTCTAAAAATCGATCCCGTAGAAGTTATTCTAGAAAATCAAAAAAAATTAGAAGCTAGGTATGGGAAGAAATTTTCAATCAATCAAAGCGAAGTAAGGACCAAGGGAGATCTTTAAGCTTGTTTTTGCAGAGCAGTTATTGTCTCTTGATGAGCGTCGTAAGAGTGAACTGCTTTTAATGAATTTAAAGACATGTAGCCAAGGAATAAGTTTCTTGCTTTAACTAAAAGAGGGTTAGAAAGGTGGTTAAATTTAGCCTGAAGTTTTGATCTTGTTTGTATCCAATTTCCCCTTCTAAGTCTTATTTTTTCATATAAATCTAAGATATTTTTTTGGTTATCTAGTTTCAAGCAAAGCAACTGGAAGGTATATGCATCCTCAATGGCCATACACCCTCCTTGACCTAAAAAAGGAACCGTGGGGTGGGCCGCATCTCCCATTAAAATTATGTGTTTTTTTTGAATATTCTGACTTTTTGATCTTTCAAAAAGTCCCCACTTATAAATTTTTTTTGGAGAAACCATAAATTTTAATAGTTCTTCATTCCAACCAGAGAAGTCTTTTAGAAATTTTTCTTTACTGCCTTCTTCTTTCCAAGACTCCTTGGCCCATATTTTTGATTTTCTAATACCTACAAAGCTTATTTTTCCTTCAGGGCCTGTCGGATAGTGGACCACATGTGCTTCTGGTCCATAATATATATTTATTTCATTAATTCCTTTGAGGCGAGGTAAGTATTTTTTGTCTGCCATTCCTCTCCAAGCAAAAAAATTACTAAATATAGGACTAGAACTATCAAAATGTTTTTCTCTAATTCCTGACTTTATTCCATCGCAAGCTATCACTAAATCTGCTGCCTGTTCCTTGCTATTGGAAAATTTAATTTTATTGTTGTGGAGGTCAATCTCTGAAACTTCCCTGGAAGTTTCCACAACACCCCCTGAGTTTTGGAAAGTACTTAATAAGACTTTTATTAAGTCTCTTCTGTCTACAGTAATAAATGCGTCCATCTCTGGGTTATTAATAGAAAAACTAACCATTTCTTTTCCAGATGAATGTTCTCTTAAAATAATTTTTTTAGGAAGGCTGCCCACCCTTTTTAATTTCTTTAAAACCCCCATCCTTCCAAGGAGTCTCGTTGCGTTGGGTGAAAGGGTAACTCCAGCGCCAAATTCTTCTATATTTTCTGATCTCTCATAAATAGTTGTGGCCTTATATTGCTTTTTTAAGGCACATCCCGCTGCCAAGCCGGAAATTCCGGCCCCTATTATTGCAATAGTTTTGTTCAATTAATTATCTGTTGGAGAAACTTGTGGGTTGGTTCAAAATTACTCCATTAAAGCCAATTTTTACAACCATGCAATCTTACCAACTTTTCATAACTTTATCTAAAGCCCTAAAAATCTAAATTGGAAAGCTGGGTTTGTTCTCATTCCCAAAAGGGAGATATGTCTACTCTGGTTCTGCAAAAAAATATGGAGAAGAGAAAAGCAAGACATTTAAAAAAGGGTGGAAGCCTTCATTGACATATAGATTATCTGCTAACAAATGGTAGGGCTGCAGTGGTTAAAGTTGTGCATTCTAAATTAGCAGAATGCGATTTAAATGGTGCGGCAAGGGGTAAAACTATTATTAGGGGTTTTGAGGGCTCTGACTGCAAAGAAGGCTTTAAAAGCCATTTGAAATTTTTGGGTTAATGTCGATGTGGGGGTTTTTTATATTAAGAATAAATTCTTATTTATTGCTTTTTTTAAATTCATTCGCAGATTCGCGAAGCATAGTCATTGAGTCTTCTACTCCAGCAAATCCGTTTGTTTTAACCTTCCCTTTGCCTTTATAGTTCGCAAACCATGTTTCTATAATTTTGCTAACTCCCGGGAACTCTTCATCTAATTCAGTTATTGTATTTACAGAAAATAATGCAGAATTCTTTTGAACAGCAATAAGTTTGTGGTCTATTTCTCCATTATCGATAAGATTTAATCGCCCTATAACCTTACCAGGTACAACACTGCCCCTTTCTTCCGAAGGACCAAGTAGAATTATATCTATAGGATCTCCGTCTCCACCCTTGTTCTTTGGAAGTAATGTCATGGGCACTATTCCGTAATTTCCAGGATAACCAATATAGTTAATTATTCTTGGTTTTCCTTTTAGGGTTTCTATGAGGATAGAGCCATCAATTTTAGAAATTTCCCATTTTTGAGTAGTTCCTGCAGGAATTTCTACTACAACATTAACTGTCTTATCTCTATTTATTGGCTCTATGTCATGCAGATAGTTAATATCTGATGTGGGATTGTGATTGGTATGATTCACCATTCCTTTATGATTTAAATCAGAGAGTTCAGCACCATGAGAAGTTGCAAGATAAATTAATAGATAAAACGAAAATAAAACTAAACTAAACCTTTTCATGTTAATTCTTCACTCGAATCTACTCCGCTGTTGCGGAGTTATTTATAACCGTTATTGGGTTAGATTGTAGATTTAATGACTATATTCTTCTTCTGTCTATTTTTTTCTTAGGGTATTAATTAAAAATTCAGAAAAATTTTCAACTGTATCAAACCATATATCTTTATTTGTTGTAATCTTTCCGTAGCCCCATGCTGCATGAATAAAATGAGTTTTAGATCTTTCAGCAGTCAAACGATCAACTTCCATATCTCCAATATATATAGTCTGATCGGGGTCTATTCCAACTTTGATACAAGCCAAGAGAAGTTGATCTGGATTGGGCTTCCCCCTGCCAATATCAACATCCTCTGGGGTTATTAATGCGTCAAATTTAATTCTTGGAAAATACCTTTCAACAATCTCCTTAACTCTACATGCTGATTTTGAACTCACAATGCTTATTTTTAAATTGGCCGTCTTGATTTTATCCAACGCATCTTCTATACCGGGAACAAGTCTAACTGAATCGACAAGTGATCTAGCTTTTTTTTCGTATTCTTCAGTCAGCAAATCAAAGGAATCATCTGGCACTTTTAACAAGATAAGAATATCTTGAAATGGTTTTCCAATATGTTCCTGATATGAGCTAAAAGGAATTGATAATTTAACTGCCTTTGTAGCATGAAGCCATGATGCCTCCATTATTTCTATGCTGTCAATTAATACACCATCCATATCAAATGCAACATGTCTTATTTTCTCATTTAAAGTACTCGCTTGTGCAAGGTTGACAATAAATGAATCTTGGCTAGGTAAATTTTTTAGTGCCTGATCAAAATCAAGTAATTGAGTAGCGAGTGCAAAGTCTTTTGGATTATCAATATCAACAGCCTCTTTGTCACTAACTTCAACAAGAAATGACTTTCCATTTATTCTGGTGTTTGTTCGTAAATAATCATCTCGTTTAAATACATAAAAGCCGCTTGTTTCTGCATAAACCGGTTCCAAATCTTGTGTCTGCTCCATATTGGCGGTATTGTAATTCACCGCTCTCCCTGCATGCCAACAATATGTCTGAAGACGTTGTACTGAGAATGAAGAATCATATTCTCCAGAAACAATGGAATTAATTCCACTAATTATAGATTTCGTGGTAATGAATGGACCGGGAACCTGGGCTATTACCAAAATATCAGCACTTACGCTCTCTACAGCATACCTAAAAAGCTCATTTGCTTTAATGTCATCTCCATCTAACCTGCTAGGCCTAACTAGGAGCCTAACGCCCTCTGGCAATAATGACATAATTTTAGATTGACTTGTATAACAATAGACTTCTTCAATTTCTGTAACTGCCAAAAGCGTTTCAAAAATATAATTGGCAAGAGGTCGGTCACCAAGCATTAAAAAATTCTTGTTTGGTAAACGCCTAGAATTTAGCTTTATTGGTACAATTGCAGATATGTTCATTTGTTTATTTGTTTATTTGTTTATTTGTTTATTTGTTTATTTGTTCTATCAAGAAATTTATACTAGGAAGGTTTTTTGACAACTTCGTCATAACTACCAGTATCTGTAATCCTACCTTCCTTCATGCGATAAATTCGATCACAATGTTTAATTGTGCTCATTCTATGAGCAATAATAATAATAGTTTTTTTACCTTTCATAAGAAGAGTTTCTTTAATAATTTCTCTCTCGGTCTCATTATCTAGCGCACTTGTCGCCTCATCCATAATTAATATATCTCGACCAAAATAAAATGAACGCGCTAATGCCACGCGTTGTCTCTGCCCTCCAGACAGCCGCAGTCCAGATTCACCAATATTAGTTTTTATGCCATCGGGAAGTGTTTCTACAAAATTAGATAATTGCGCCTGTTTTATAGAGTCAACCACTCGATCCCTGTCGATATTCTTACTTTCTATGCCCAAGGCTATATTTGCCTCTAAAGTGTCATCGACTAAAAATATGTCTTGAGGTAAATAGGCAATTTTTTTGCGCCAGGCAGATAAAGAGTCCTTCAATGGTTCATTATTACATAAAAGCTCGCCTCTCTGAGGCTTCAAAAAACCAAGTATTATATTTACCAATGTAGTTTTTCCAGATCCAGACTCACCAATAATTCCTATAGTCTCATTTTTAAAAATACTAATTGATATATTGCTTAATGATGGTTTATCAATATTCGGATATGTAAATCCAACATTATTAAAAGTTAGAGAATTAAATAATGCGATATCAACATCTCTTTTTGTATCACTCTCTTTTTTATCGCCCTGAACAAGCAACAAATCTTCATATAGGCGTGATATAGCATGCCTACTATAACGAATGTTACCTAGGCTAGTAGACAAGCTAGTAAATATAGGTGTAAGCCTAATAGAGGCAACACCAAATAAAATAATAGTTGGCACTATCTCATTGAGATTGCCCTGGGTTAATATAGTAAAAATTACAAATAAAATGATAAAACTCACTAGAAAAAATTCCAAAATGAATTTTGGCATTACTTGGATCAACTCTTGTTTTATATTGTTTTTTGCTACTGAAACTACTCCGCTCTTAACAAGATTATAGAAGTATCTCTCCCTTCCAAGTATTTTAATATCTTTATAGCCTGTCATGCCTTCGGTTATACCTCGAAGCATGCCTTCGGAGGCCTGATTAGACAATTTACCATACATAAAGAGTTTTCTCTTAAAAAGATAATCATATGTAAAAATTCCGCTACTTAGAAAAAATATAAGTATAAGGAGCAAGGTAGGGTCTGAGAAAAATAAATAAGACACAATAGCAGAGGCAATAAGAATATCACTAACTGATCTTAGAAGCGTTGCTAGTAAAGCAGAAAGGCTGCTAGTTAAATTTTGGATTGAATGCAAATGCTCAGATGTGTTTTTTTCTATATACTCCAAGTACGACATATTTTGATATGTCCACATCAACGATGTCCTAAGCCTAATCATTACACTGTGACTAAAATTTAAAATTTCTTTATTGACATAAAAAACAAATATTGTTTTAAAGAAAAACAACACTAAAAGCACGCCTCCAAGATATATTAATAAAGATTCTCTGGTGTTTGGAATGTTGAAAAAAAATCTTATGCGATCAAAAACTTCTAATGAGCCAATTTCCGACCCGCTAAAAATAGATAGATACGGCGCAACTAATCCAATAGCAACGACATCTAACATTGACAATAAAAAGAACAAGGCTACTGCGTAAGGTAACTTTCTTTTATCGCGACCTATTATAAAAAAAATTTCAGATAAGTATTGTAGTAGTCTACCCATTCTCAACAAATGTCCTATGAATTAATCCTTACAAAGCATTCTATCTATCTTGGCAAGTAACTTTACTTGGCAATCTACCTTTGTAAGGAAAGAATGTATACTAAACTTTTCATCTTGAATCATTCTTTTTATGTAGTGCAAATTTATGAACTTTTCAGCCATTAAATCTAGCCTCCTATAAACATTGTTTGGCGTCTTATATATCGACATCAAGCATTGAAAATACGAAATTTTATCAATATGGCTAGTGAAATACATATCATACCCATAGATATTGACTTTATTCGCAACTTTAGCAAGGCAAGCAACAGCCGTTAAACCAGATCCTAAGGGCCTATCTCCAGTTTTATGTTTTACAGACAGCCTAAGTTTTTCATTGTTTTGAAATACACTTAGATGCTCGCCACCCTTTAAGCGGTACTCATTGCTATTAACAAATGCAAGTCCTTCAGGATCTGGATCAACAAGAATTATTGGGTGCAAGTTGTGTTTTTTCATTTTCATGAATATATCGCCATCTCCAGTAATATAGATTGATTCGTCAGCCTCTCCTTTTTTATAGACATTTACATAGAAAGTTGGTAGTTGATAATTAATACTGTTTGAAACCTTAGATGCTGAAACTCCTCGCATTACAATATTAATCTCTCTAATTTTTTTCAATCCCTTAGTCTGTATAGAAAAATCATCTAAAAGATTATTCGTCTTGTTAATTCTTTCATGAAACCCTATGAACCCAACATCTTTATAAAATTTAAAAAAGAATTTGTTAACCAGAACTTCATTAAAGTGAAACAAAATTAAGACGATAATAGGAGATATTCTTTCCGTGATAAAATTTTCAAGAGAGAAATGCATATATTTTTTAATCAAAAAAATTACTTATAATGTATTCGCGTTAATTCGGCAAACGAAACTACTCTACCGTTACAGACTTAGCCAGGTTCCTTGGCTGGTCTATGTCCGTCCCCTTCAATA
>CAZWMS010000006.1:0-51329 GCA_964635015.1 uncultured Gammaproteobacteria bacterium
CTTCTAGAGTTCCAAAAAGACAAGAAAACATGCTAATGGGAATCTTTGATATGGACCTTTTGTCTGTTGAAGATGTTATGGTTCCTAGAAATGAAGTAGTGGGAATTAATATAAATGATCATATAGAGAAAACCTTAGTTAACCTAAAGTCAATTGACTTCACTTACATTCCCTTTTTTGAAGACTCTCTAGATAATATTAATGGATTCTTTCATGTAAATAATAAAGCCAAACTATTTGAAGAGAAGAACATAGATAGAAGATGCCTAGAGAAGTATCTTGAAGAACCTCTCTTCATTCTGGAAAATACTTCTCTCAATCAACAGTTAGCTAATTTTCAATCTGAAAACAAGAGGGTGGGCTTGATAGTTGATGAATACGGAGAAATACAAGGTTTAATAACTGTTAGAGATATCCTTGAAGAAATAGTTGGAAAAATAGCTTCTGATAATATTGAAAAAATAGATATTATGCCTCAAGCTGATGGTTCCTTTATTCTTGAAGGAAGTTTGTTGGTTAGAGACATTAATAGAAGGATAGGTTGGGATTTACCCACAGAAGGTCCTAGAACCCTTAGTGGATTGATCTTAGAAGCCGCACAGTCTATCCCTGAAAAAAATGTAGGGATAAGCATGGGTGAGTATAGATTTGAAACAGTTTTAATCAAAGATAATGTAGTTAAACTAGCCAAGGCTGAAAGGTTAGAAGTAAATATTGAAGAGTAGTAGGAGGAAAAAATGTTGAATGATTTTTGGAACTTAGTAGTAGAGATTTGGCAAAAAGGAATAAGCGGAATAAGTTTAAATGAAATAATAGTTTGTATAATTATTATTGTTGGCTCATTACTTTTAAGATCATTTATTAATCTAAAAGTAATTAATTGGGTGGCAAAATTAGCTCAAAATACTAAATCAAGTTTAGATGACGAAATTATAGAATCTCTTAGAAGACCTTTAGGACTGATTCCTATTGCATTCGGTTTCTATCTTATTACCGCCTACCTACCTTTAGCTGGACCAGTAGATTTGATAGCAACAAACCTAATAAAAATGTTAGTTATATTTACAATATTTAGTGCCTTAGCAAATTTTGCAACTCCCCTTCTAACTCTTATTGGAGATACTTCTTGGTTAACCGCTGCTATGACTACTTGGTTTCGAAGAGTTATAGGAGTAATTATTTGGGTTATAGGTATCGCTATGATGCTAGATGTTTGGGGCATTGAGATCGGGCCTATTATTGCTGGACTTGGGTTGTTCTCAGTTGCAGTTGCTCTAGGTGCACAAGATATGTTCAAAAATATAATTGCGGGTATCTTTATAATAAGTGAAAACCGTTTTCAACCAGGAGACAGGATAAGGATAGGGAATGGACTGCATGGAACAGTAGAAAATATAGGTTTTAGATCTACTCAACTCAGGCTTTTAGATACTTCTCCTGTTTTTGTTCCAAATACTGATTTGTCTGATGCACAAGTTATTAATCATCAAAATATGCAATTTAGACGTTTGCACTGGACCATCAACGTCTTATATAGCACTTCCATAGACCAGTTAAAAAATATTTGCTCACAAATACAAGGATTCTTAGAGAATAATGAAGATTTTGCAAAAAATCCTGGACAACAAAGTGTTGTAAACGTAACTGAACTTGGGTCTAGCTCGATAGATATAACAATTCTTTGTTATACAGAGTTTGTTAGTTTCACAGATTTTTTAAAAATCAAGCAAGATCTAGTCTTTGAAATTATGTCAGCAGTATCAAAAAATGGATCAGATTTCGCTTTCCCTAGTCGTTCTTTGTACGTTGAAAATATAAAGGAAGCTGGAGAAAAGTTGATAGAGAATAAGGAAGAAGGTAAATAAATTAGAACCAAGTAAAAAGAATTGTAGGTATCGAGATTAATACTATTAATAATTCTAAGGGCAAACCCAGCCTCCAATAGTCGCCAAATCTATAATTTCCTGGTCCCATTACCAAAGTATTGCATTGATGGCCTATTGGAGAAAGAAATGCACAACTAGCTCCAACAGCTACAGCCATTAAGAAAGGCTCAATAGGTTGGTTAAATTCTTGGGCTATTGTAATTGCTAAAGGAGCCATAATTACTGCAGTAGCAGCATTATTTACTAGATCAGAAATAAACATAGTAGCAACCATCAAAATTACAAGCAGCCAGACAACATTTATTCCTTGAAAGTTCATGCTAATAAACTCTGCTACTGTTGTAGTTAAACCAGTAGAAGTTAAGGCACCTCCGATTGGTATCATTGCACCTAACATTATGACAATTGGCCACTCTATATGACGATAGATACCATCGCCTGTGAGCAACCTAGTTGCTGTGTAGGCTAGAACACAAAGCAAAAAAGCTACAATTATATTAATTCCAAAGAAAATAACTGAAATTAGAGCAAGCCCAAAGATAGTTGTAGCTAACACAACCCTTGAAGTGTCTCTAATTACATCAAGCTCTCTTTGCCAAAGGGGCATTAAGCCTAGTATCTCAAGTTTTTCTGCGGCCCTTTCTTCGGTGTCCCTACTAGAAAGGAGTAGAACATCTCCGGCTTGGAAAATCTCTCTTTCTAATCTTCTCCTGAGTTTAAGTCCTTGCCTCCATAACCCTAGAAGGGAAAAAACTCCCCTAGACATACGTTTAAAATAATTATACTTACGACCTATCAACCTTGATCTAGGTGTGATCATTGTCTCTATTTCTCCTAATTCACCTCTTTGCTTCTGATCTTCTATTTCAGGATCAATTATTAACCCAAACTGGGTTTGTATCCCAGCAACGTCATCAGGAGAAATCTTTAAAACTAAAATTTGTAAGGGTTCAAAAGTTTCACGATGATGAGGTTTTCTAATAGTGCCTTTATCCGAAACTACTCCCATTAAAACATTATCAGATCCAAGCTGACCTGTTAGTTCGTGCACTCTCTTTCCTACTAACTCACTTTCTTCACCAATAGTCATTTCTACTAAGTAATCTTGAATATCTACTAACGGTTTTTGGGCGCTACCTTCTTCTCTTAACTTAACAAGTTTCCAACCTATAAAACCTATAAATAGTATTCCAATAAAGCTGACAGGAAAGCCTGCAAAAGCAAAATCAAAGAATTCAAAAGCGTGAGTAGTATGGTCTTCTCTAAATTCAGAAATAATAATATTTGGAGGAGTTCCAATCTTAGTATTCATACCACCTAGAATGGAAGCAAAAGCTAATGGCATAAGAAATTTTGATGGATTCCACTCCATTTTTTGAGCTATGCCGATAGTGATTGGCAAGAGCATGGCCATTGCACCGATGTTATTCATGAAAGAGGAAAGAAAACCTGCCACAAACATTAAAACTATCAGGAACTGTATTTCCCCAGTGATGCGATGTCTTATAAAATCTCCTATTAAATTAATAAATCCTGATTTTTCTAGTGCTTTGCTTATAAGGAGAACCAAGGCAACAGTAATAACAGCTGGGTGACCAAACCCCAAAAAAGCTTCTTTTGCAGGAACTAAATCCAATAGCACCATTGCTGCCAAGGCTATTAAAACGACACCGTCGTATCTCCATCTTCCCCAAATAAGAAAACCCAGCAATACGAAGATTATAGATGCAACCTGTATCTGAGGATCAAACATACGCGCATTCTAACCAGTTCCTTTATAATACGAAACCCTTTAGATAAATGAGAATTAAGTGCTAGAAACTAAAATAGTCAATGCATTTCTGAAGACCAGAAATAGTAAGTTTTTTAACACTTTAGTGATCTCGGTGATTATCGCATCCGCTTTGTATGCCGGTGTGAGTTCCTACAATGAAATCATCCCTGCCGATTACGCTTTCTTACTGCAGGTTTTCGACTATTTCATCACCATATTTTTCACTATTGAAATCTTGATCCGTATCTTCGCCGAGCGCTCTCTGGTCAATTTTTTTAAAGATGGTTGGAATGTTTTTGATTTTCTCATTGTGTCTATCAGTTTGATCCCCATCGGAGGGGCAGAAAGTGTCTTCGTTGCTCGGTTATTACGAATAGTTCGTATTCTTAGAATCATCACCGTGGTACCAGCTTTTCGTCATATTATCGACTCTTTAATTAAAACCATACCACGCGTTGGCTTCATAGCGCTGTTGATGTTCATTTTCATTTACATTTGGGGTGCCCTAGGCACCTTGTTCTTTGATGAGATTGATCCAGAACACTGGGGCAACATTGGCGTGGCCATGCTTACTCTGGTACAAGTAGCTACCTATGATGACTGGGCAGCGGTAATGGGGGAACTGATAGTCGTGTATCCAGTTGCCTGGATTTACTTCGTTAGTTTTATCATTATTAATGCCGTTGTCTTACTAAATATGGTTATCGGTGTGATTGTTGACGTCATGACCAAAGAGTCCCGAGATGGCTTTATGCCCGACACTGAAAAGTAACTATTTGTAATTTGATTACAAGTAGTAGTTAATGCTGGATAGAATAAGAGTCAAGACAAAACCAGAAATTATTACATCTCTAACGGAAGTTATAACACTCAACATTTTTCCCCAAATAGCATTCGCTTCAATAGCCAGAATTAGGCCTATACCTACCACGAAAGCATTGAAGCTGAGATCTCCAGCAAAGAAAAATCCACCGTGCGGATAGTGAGCTGAAGAAACCATGAAATAAAGCATTGGAACTGAGAAAAGTGTATTTGTTCTTGAAGCTAAACCTGCTTTTGGACCAGCAATGGCTGCATCTCCCTCTTTTAATCCTATAACAATCTTTTGGTTAGGCCATATGATGCCCCATACATTTAACATCATAAAGGTACCCATAATAGCCCCTAGAATAATGTCTAAATTTATCCTTTGAGTGATGAGATGAAGGAGAACCAAACCTGTTAAAAAAGTAAAAAAGGCTGCCCAACGAAACCACCATAAGGCCCTAGGAGCAAGCTTTACAACAGCATCTTTTCGGGCATTGTCTTCTGCTTCCTTAAAATATTCAGTCTGTACAAAATTAAAATAGTAAAGTAGGCCTATCCAGGTTATACCAAAAAGAATATGTCCCCAACGAAATAACATATCATATAACTGTTCCATTTATTTCTCCCTTAAAAGAATCTTACTAAAGTGATAAAAGAATCATACTAAAATGAGCGTAAGTTACAAAGTGTATTCTACAAAAAGAAAAAGCCCCGAAGGGCTTTTCTTTACATCATGCCGCCCATGCCGCCCATGCCATCCATTCCTCCAGGTGGCATTCCACCAGGCATAGCAGGACCAGCTTCTTCTGGTATCTCTGAAATCATTGCCTCTGTAGTAATCATAAGACCTGCTACAGAACCTGCTGCTTGAAGCGCTGTTCTAGTTACCTTAGCAGGATCAAGAATACCCATCTTGATCATATCTCCATACTCACAACTTTGAGCATTAAATCCATAGTTATCTTTTCCTGCTTTTATTTTATCTAAAACAACAGAAGACTCTTCACCAGAATTTGAGATTATTTGTCTTAAAGGAGTCTCCATAGCCCTAAGAGCTATATTGATTCCCACATTCTGATCTTCATTATCTCCTGTAAGGCCCTCTATCTTCTGTAGAGCTCGGACTAACGCAACTCCACCTCCGGCAACAACGCCTTCTTCTACAGCAGCTCTTGTTGAATGAAGAGCATCCTCAACTCTTGCTTTCTTCTCCTTCATTTCAATTTCAGATCCAGCTCCAACCTTTATTACAGCAACTCCACCCGCAAGTTTAGCTACCCTCTCTTGAAGCTTTTCACGATCGTAATCTGATGAAGTATCTTCAATCTGTGTCCTGATTTGATTAACTCTACCTGAGATATTGTCAGACGATCCGGCTCCGTCGATTATTGTAGTGTCTTCCTTGTTAAGCTCAACTTTTTTTGCCTGTCCAAGGTCTTCTATGCTGGCTCCTTCAAGATTTAAACCTACTTCGTCAGAAATAACAGTTCCTCCAGTTAGGATTGCTATATCTTCCAACATAGCTTTTCTTCTGTCTCCAAATCCAGGTGCCTTACAAGCTGCAACTTTTACGACGCCACGCATGTTATTTACTACCAATGTTGCAAGGGCTTCACCTTCAACATCCTCTGCTATTACCAATAAAGGTCTTCCTGCTTTAGCGACAGCTTCCAATAGTGGAAGTAACTCTCTAATATTGGAAATCTTTTTATCGTGTAACAGAACAAAAGGATCCTCTAACTCAGAAGTCATTCTGTCTTGATTATTTATGAAATACGGAGACAAATACCCTCTGTCAAACTGCATTCCTTCAACCACTTCAAGTTCATTTTCTATGCCACTACCCTCTTCAACTGTAATAACACCTTCTTTTCCAACTTTTTGCATTGCTTCAGCAATGATTTCACCTACAGCAGTATCACTGTTAGCAGAAATAGTTCCTACTTGAGAGATAGCAGTATCGTCTTCGCATGGTTGTGAAGCCTTTTGTAAAGTTTCCACTGCGGCAGCTACTGCCTTGTCTATACCTCTTTTTAAATCCATAGGATTAAAGCCCGCTGATACAGATTTTAAGCCCTCATTTACTATTGACTGAGCTAAAACTGTAGCCGTTGTTGTGCCATCACCAGCCTCATCGGATGTTTGAGAAGCAACTGACTTAACCATCTGCGCTCCCATATTCTCGAATTTATCTTTGAGTTCTATCTCTTTAGCTACAGACACTCCATCTTTAGTTACTGTTGGAGCTCCAAAAGATTTATCTAGAATTACATTACGTCCTTTAGGTCCTAAAGTAACTTTTACAGCATCAGACAGAGTATTTACTCCAGCCAACATGCCTTTTCTAGCGTTATCACTAAATTTGACTTCTTTTGCCATTTTTTATTCCTCTTTATTTAAATTATTTATCTAACACACCGAGAATGTCGCTTTCGTTAAGAACTACTAGCTCATCCCCATCTACTTTGACTGTATTGCTTCCAGCATATTGTCCAAAAACTACTACATCACCTTGTTTAACCAAGATCTTTTGAACTTCTCCATTATCTAGTGTTTTTCCCGGACCCACTGCCAAAACTTCTCCTTGAGAAGGCTTCTCAGCTGCTGATCCTGGAATGACAATTCCACCTTCCGTAGTTTCTTCTTCATCCGTGCGTTTCACTAACACACGATCACCTAATGGTCTAAATTTCATGAGTTTATCTCCACAATCTAATAAAATTACTAAAACTTAAAAAAGTGCGCATTTTAATCTAGAATTCTGAGACGTCAATGCCATTTTTAACACCTTAATCATATTTTTTAATTTATATGGGCTAAAAATAAAAAAACAACCCCTAAACGATTATTTAATCGTCTTTAGAAAAATCCCCTTCTATCCAATCTTTTGCCTCCCCTCTCTCTTTTGCTTGAGGTTTAAAGTCAAAAAAGCTTATATTAAACAAAGGAATTACTAATTTCCTCGTTGTAGGAAAAAGGCATATAAAGCCAAAGGTATCAGTTATAAAACCTGGTGTAACAAGCAACAAGCCCCCTAAAGCTAAAAACAATCCTGTAATTATTTCTTCTGCAGGAAGCTCGGCTTCTAAAAATTTTTTTCTTGCATTGATTAGGGTTTGTAAGCCTTGTTTTCGTATTATTAGTAAACCCAGAAATGCAGTCAAGAAGATAGCAGCTATGGTCTTTATAGACCCCATATAACTTCCTACTTCTATAAGAACATAAATTTCCATTACCGGTAGGACAATTAAAGTTGGTAAAAGATATTTCATAATAATTTAAGTTCTAACTCTAAATTTTGGGGCAAATAAAAAATATACAAGGAGTCCTGTTGCATTAGCCAATAGATCATACACCTCTCCAGATCTATAAGGAATAAAGACCTGGGCAGATTCTATTAATATCCCATAAAGTATCAAGATTCCTAAAGCTTTAAAAGAAACTGTTCCCTTAAAAGCCAAATCCAAAAGAAGAAATAAAACAAAAAAAGCTCCAAAATGAACCAATTTATCAAAATGGGGAAAAACCATTACTACTTGATTTGAAGGAATAAAAGCTAAAAAAGTGATTAGGCTAATATAAATAAAAAAAGTGGTTTTGTAGAGCTTGTTCATCTAAAAATATCTTTTCACCCCTGTGAAAAAATGAGTTTCTTTCTCCAGACTATATAAGAGAAAATAATAGCTGGTATTCCTAAAGCAGATGCGATCAAGAAAAAGTAGTGGTATCCGACTCCATTAACTAGAAAGCCTGAAGTGCTTGCAATAAATCTTGCTGGTACTGTACCTAAAAGAAAAAGAATAGCGTATTGGGTAGCAGTGTAACTTTGTGAAACAACTCTTGAGATAAAGGTTATAGCTACGGTTCCTATATAGCCTTGATTAAAGTTATCAAAACCTATGGTTACCCATAAAAAAGGAAGGTCATTTGACGGATCTAAGTCGTTCCCTAAATAATTTAAATAAACAAAAGGTAAATTTGTAAGGCATGTAAAAAGTGCTCCTAAAAATATATTAATTTCTAAGCCCCATCTATGTACCAATAACCCTCCTACAAAAACACCGGCGATGGTAACTAAACTTCCAAAAGCGTTTGTTACTAAAGCTACCTCAGTCTCAGTAAAGCCTATCTCTCTATAAAAAGGCATCGCCATAGGGCCGAGATACATATCGCTTAATCTATAGAAAAAAAGCAGAAGCAGTAAAAGGATAAGTTCAGACCTATATCTATCCCTTAAGTCTATAAAAGGATCAATAAATGAGTCTTTAAACCACTTGGCTGGATCTGAATAAATAGATAAATAAGGTCTTACTTCTCTAGTGGGTTCAGGCATCCAAAAGAATATAAGAATAGAAAATCCCAAGAAAATAAAAGCAACTGTTATATAGGCGAAGCTGTAGCCTATAATTCCTCCCAAAACAAGTCCCAATACTTGAGAAATATAAACTCCTCCGATTCTCCAGCCCAATTGATAAACCGCTGCAGATTGCCCCAATTCCTCTTCCTCAACAAGTTCTATTCTAAGCGCATCTAAACAAATATCTTGGGTAGCTGAAAAAAAGGCCAACCCAAAAACACACAATACCAGTGCTCCCAAGTTAGTTTTGGGGTCATTTAAACCTATTGCTATTAAAAAGATAAAAGCAAATACCTGGGATACAAAAAGCCAGCTTCTTCTTTGTCCTAACTTTTTAAGATAGGGAATTTCTAATCTATCGACAAAAGGAGCCCAAAAAGCTTTTACGGAATAAGTTAGAAAAACTAAAGATAGCAAGCCTATTGCAGACCTATCTACTCCTGATTTAGATAGCCAATAATTAAGAGGATCAACGATCATTCCAAAAGGAATGCCTGCCAGTAAACCTAGGGGAAGAATTATAAGTAAGTTTGGCTTTATATAAGCCCTAAGAGAAACAACCCACTGGTTCATAATCTAATCTCTAAAATTCTCAAACTGTAGAGGTATATCGATCTTTGAACTTTTCACTAATTCTATGACATTCTGTAAATCATCTCTCTTCTTTCCGGTTACCCTAATAGTCTCTCCCTGTATTGAAACTTGTACTTTAATTTTAGAAGATTTAACCATCTGGATTATTTCTTTAGAAATTTCTTTACTTATTCCTTCAATTAAGAAAATCTCTTGTTTTGCTTGTCCAGTAGTAACTTCTATGTCTTGAGGTCTTAGGCTTTTAATATCCAAACCTCTCTTAGTTAAAGATTCATTAAGTATTGGTAAAATTTGGTGAAGTTGAAATTCTTCTTTAGAGACCAGACTTAACTTACCTTCTTCTAAAGTAATTTTTGCTCCAGTCCCCTTAAGATCAAATCTATTTTGTATTATTCTGTTAGCCTGATCTACGCCATTAGTTAGCTCGTGAGAATTCAGTTCAGATTTTATATCAAATGATGGCACTATTAACTCCTTTCTGACTTGAAAATAAGCCTATTGATTCAGAATTCGCAGAAAAAAGAAAGTTTTTTAGCCTATAATAGTTTTGGGGTGCTAAAAGACCTTTGGATAAACGGGAAACTGGTGAAGTTTTGACCATTCCAGTGCTGCCCTCGCAACGGTGAAAGAAGAAACTGTAACCTATGCCACTTCGAAAGAGGGAAGGCGTTACAAAATTCATCTTAAAAAGATGGCTTCTTATGCCCGGATACCGGCCCCAAGAAAGTTTGTTTAATTGTTACGAAGGGTAACAAATGACTAAAAATGACTAAAGTAGCTATAAGCCTTTTCTTCTCTTTATTAATAACGTGTGTCCATTCTGAGGAGTTGGTTGAGGAAGTCATTCTTATTTCTCCCAAACTACCAGCTCAACTGGATAAACTTCTATCAACTGTAGACGTTTTAGATGCTCAATCGATTAACCAAATTAATCCAAAAGATCTAAAAACATTGCTTAGAACAAACTTCGCTATTGATATAAGCAGTAATGGGGGTCCGGGCCAAATCTCATCTATTTTTCTTAGGGGTTCTAATAGCAATCAAACGGTAGTGAAAATAAATGGAATAAAAATTAACCCCTCTACAGCGGGAGGAGCTGCTCTGTACAATCTAGACCCGCTTTTAATAAGTAGGATCGAGATCGGCTCTGGTCCTCTTTCTTCATTACATGGATCAGATGCCATTGGAGGCATAATCAATATCTATACCACGACACATGGAGAAGAGAATTTTCTAACTTTCTCCTTAAATTCTGGTTCTAACAACCTTTTTAAAAAAGGTTTAAACGCTTTTTGGGAAAAAAATAACTATGCTGTAAGCTTTTACAGTATTGACTCAGATACAGATGGATTCCCAACATTAACTTCTTCAAATTTAGATAGAGGTTATAACAATTTTAGTCAAACAAGTTCTTTTGATTATAATTCTAGAAGTTTTAAAGCCTCTATTTCTTCTTGGTCCTCTAATGGAAAAACTGAATATTTAGACTTCTTTGGCAATCCTGTATCTCAGGATTACGAGAATACAGCATACTCTATTCTATTGTCTTATTTGCTTCAGAATAATAAAAAAATAAATATAAACTTTGGTTCTTCAAAAGATTTTATTAAACAAAAGGAAGGTAATGATCTTGGAATAAAAGATTTAACTCTAACTGATAGAAATAGCTTTGGAATAAGCCTATTTAGCAAAATTAATAATAATAATTTTATTTTGGGGTACAACCAAAATACAGAAAAGGTTGATTACTCAGTATACGGTGATGAATTTATGAAATCTTTAAAGACCACATCTATTTTTACATCAAACCAATTCTTTTCAAAGAATGCTCTTTTTGGTTTTAGTCTTCGTTTATCAGATCATGAGACTTATGGTAAAAATACTTCCTGGAACCTAGGCTATAAAAAGAGATTAAATAATTCATGGTCGTTGATTCTAAATTCTGGTATAGCCTTTAGATCCCCCAATAGTTCTGAGCTCTTCGGATTTGGTTCAAACATAAATCTTAAGCCTGAAACTTCTAAAAGTTATGAATTAAGATTAGATAGAACAATTAATGAAGACAATATCTTGGGTTTAACTATTTTTAAATATAAAACAGACAATCTAATAAATTATGATTTCTCAGAATCTAAACTCAAAAATATAGATCAGGCCCAAAATGAAGGCAGCGAAATACGATATAAATGGACTGGAAAGACCTTTAGAGGAGATATGTTACTTCGAGTTCAAAGTCCTAAAGATTCAAATAAAAAGAATTTACTAAGAAGATCAAGAAAAGCAATGAGTTGCAATATCTATAGAGATTTCAAAGGTGCTACAATAAATTTCAACTTAACAGGTTTTGATAGGAGAAAAGATATAGGCAATAAAAATCTACCCGGATATTTCTTACTAAATACATCTTTTACTAAGGAATTAAATAAAAAATTATCATTCTCACTAAGCCTTGAAAATATTCTTGATAAAGAATATTTTACAGCAGCTGGTTTTAATGGTTATTATCGTAATCAGGAAAGAGCCATTTGGGTCCATCTGAAATATGACTTACTAAGATAAAAAATTGCCAAAAAGAATAACAAAAGTAACTACCAAAAAAGGTGATGATGGATCTACATCAATTGCCCACGGTAAAAGAGTATCAAAATCAAGTTCCATTATTGATTCTTTAGGAGAAATTGATGAGCTTAATTCATGGATAGGCTTGCTTTTTTCAATAAAAGAATTAGATGAAACGAAAGAGTTCCTACTTGAAATTCAAAATACTCTTTTTGATATTGGAGGCATCCTTGCTACCTCCTCAAAAGAACCATTGATAAATAAAAAACTAGAAAAAATGGAGTCTAATATTTCTGAATACAATAAGCAGCTTCCTCATCTTGATAACTTCGCTCTTCCATCCGGGTCAAGGGAATCATCAATTGTCCATATAACCAGATCTGTATGCAGAAGAGCGGAAAGATCTTTAGTGAGAGCAGGAGAAGATAATTTTATTGAAAAAAGCTGTGTAATCTATCTTAACAGACTCTCAGACTTTCTATTTATTCTGGCCCGTAAAACAAATTTAGATCTTAAAATTGATGAAATTCTTTGGAAACAAGAATAACTAATTTAAGGAATCTCTAAAGCGTAACCAATCAAAAGAGTTACCTGGATCAGTCTTTCGATCCGGAGCAATATCGGCATGCCCAATTATTCTTTCTTTGTTGATTTCAAGATAACTCCCCATAAGACAATTAGATATACCGGATAAAATGGAATACTGTATGTCTTGGTAAGGGTCTGAGTCCGTTCCTTCTAGTTCTATTCCTATAGAAAAGTCATTACAATCCTTTTGTCCTTCATACTCAGACACTCCGGCATGCCAAGCGCTCTTATTAAATTCTACAAATTGAATAATATTGCCATCCCTTTCAATCAAAAGGTGACTAGATACTCTAAGATCTGAAATTTCTTTAAAATACGGATGTAATTCAGAGTTTAATGAATTAACAAAAAATTGTTTAATAAAACCTCCTCCAAACTTGCCTGGAGGGAGGCTTATATTATGTACAACAATAAGACTTGGATCTACCCCTTCAGGTCTTTCTGAAGAATTTGGAGATTCTATAAATTCAGCTTGATCTAAACGATGGTTAGTTATCGTAAACAATAAAACTCCTAATGCCTTACCCCATCTCTATGCATTACAGGAGGTCTCCCTTTCCACATATTATCCTTATGATATCTCTTGCCTTTCATTTTCTTTTTAAAAAAGTCCATCAACTCTCTCCTGTCTAGAACTTCATCTGAATTCTTATCCATTTCATCAAATCTCTTCTTACTAGGAGACATGAATTCTTCTTTTGAAACCTTTTTATTACCACTTAAATCCAATTTTTGAAATATGTGATCTTTTGTAACTTTTGGTCCTACTTCTCTACCCTTAGAAAGCTCCTCAGAATTTAAATATCCATCCTTATTTTTATCTAAAGCTTTAAAGATAGCTTCACTTACTTCTTTTTTGTTGTTAGGAGCAAGACCCTTGGGTAGTCCCCTCCTTTTAGGTCTTTGTCTTGGTTCAGAAAGCCTTTTTGATCCAATAATAAATTCATTTTTATCTATTTTCTGATCGTCATTTCTATCAAGTTTATCTGCCATCTTAGAGAGCATTTTTTCTCGTTTAAGACTTTCTTTAATATTCATTTCTTGTCTCGTAATATTCCCATCTGAATTCTGATCTAAAAAGGAGAACATTTTTTCACTACGGAAACTAAATTCTGTAAAACTTAAAACACCATTTTTATCCTTATCCATACGCATTAAGTTTTTATTCTTTTTACCTGGATCTGCTTGTATACAGAAAGACAGGGAAAAGACTGTGCCTAATACCAAAAAATAATTAATCTTTTTCATGTTTACTCCTCATAGTAGTGATAAATAACACTTCCTTAAAGCCAAAGACAAACAAATATTTAAAACGTTCAAAACCTAGCTCCTTAATTCTTTAGGTAATTTAAAGAATATTCCTTCGTCTTCCCTGTCTTCTGCTCCTTTTATCTCCACATTAAAGTGTTTACTGATTAAAACAAGTAGTTCTCTCACTAAATGTTCGGGGGCAGAAGCACCCGAAGTTATACCTAAAAAATTTTTTTCTCTAAACCACTCTAAGTCTAAATCATCAGCGGTGTCTATAAGATAAGATTCTACTCCTGACCTTTCTGCTATTTCTCTTAACCTAGTCGAATTTGAACTATTCTTTGATCCTATGACTAAAATAAGATCACATTCAAGGGCAAGTTGCTTTACAGCATCTTGTCTATTTTGTGTTGCATAACATATATCTTCATTTTTAGGTCCAACAATTGATGGGAATCTCTTTTGGAGATTAGATATGATCTCTTTTGTGTCTTCTACAGACAAAGTAGTCTGGGTTACGAAAGATAAATTCTTATCGTTCTTTATTCTTAAATTTTCAACATCAGATTTACTTTGAACTAAATAGATATCTCCTCCAAAAGACTTGTCATATTGACCCATTGTGCCTTCTACTTCAGGGTGTTTTTCATGACCTATCAATATGCATTCACGTCCAGATTTTGAATACAATTGGACTTCTGCATGGACCTTGCTTACCAAAGGACAAGTAGCATCAAAAACATTTAATCCTCTAGAAAGAGAATCCTCCTGTACCTTTTTTGATACTCCATGCGCACTATAAATTGCTGTAGCTCCTTCTGGTATTTCAGTGATTTCTTCAACAAAAATTGCGCCTAAATTTTTTAATTCTTCAACAACCGTTTTATTGTGAACTACTTCATGTTTTACATAAATAGGAGCTCCCTTTTCTGAGATGACCCTGCGAACTATTTCTATAGCGCGGTCTACTCCAGCACAAAACCCTCTAGGATTAGCTAAAAGAATTTTCATTAGTTTTTTTTTCAAAAAATAGTAAGAATATTATGTAAAGTGTTGCTCCTATTGTTATAAAACTATCTGCTAAATTAAATACATAAAACGATCTGGCTGCATAATGAAGGTGTATAAAATCTATTACATAACCCCAAGATATTCTGTCAATTAAATTACCTAGACCACCTCCAATGATAAATAGCAAAGATAAATTCTCCAAAATACTACGTTTTGTGGCATTAAATAGGGTATAAAACAGCCAACACAGCAAAAAAGAAATTATCAGAACTAAGATCCACCTAGAAATCTCACCCCCGTCATTCAAGAGACTAAAAGCTATCCCTTCGTTATGAAGAAGAGTGAAATCTAAGAATTGATTTAATTCTTTAGACTCTCCTAATACTAAATTAGAAGAAACCAACACTTTAGAAATTTGATCAGATAAAACCAAAATTAATATAAATAAGATTTTCCAGAGAGCTTTCATACTTAAGCAAACTTCCTTGTTTCACCATCTCCCTGGATGTTGATTACACACCTTTCACAAAGAGTCGGATGTTCTTTTAATGAACCTACTTCAGGTCTGCTATGCCAACATCTTTCACATTTTTCATTTTGAGTCTTAGAAATACCTAATCTCAATCCTTCTATTCCAGTTTCCTCTCCCGAACCATCTTCAGGCAGGGCTTTTGCTTCAGAAGTAATGAATATGAACCGCAATTCTTCAGTAAACTTATCCAGTATTTCTTTTAAATCCTTTGAACAAAATAACTCAACTTCTGCATCCAAAGAAGAGCCTATCAGGCCTGAATTTCTTGATGATTCAATAACCTTGTTGACTTCAGATCTAATCTTGAGAATTTGATCCCATTCACCTTCTGATATAGAACCTTCTGAAGAACAAATCCAGTCATCAAACCATTCAGTTAAATGCACTGACTCCAGATTTGAATTATATAAACGCCAAGCCTCCTCAGCAGTAAAGCTAAGTATGGGAGAGGTCCAACGAATCAATGATTCTAGAATTTGAAATAAAATTGTTTGACAGGACCTTCTGGCTAATGAGTCTTTTCCACATGTGTAAAGACGATCTTTGAGAATGTCTAAATAAAACCCCCCTAATTCATTGGTACAAAAATTATGTATTTTGTTAAAAACCAAATGAAATTGATAATTTTGGTAATCTTCTATCAATTCCTTTTGAAGCTTTTGGGTTTTTATTTCCATAAATTTATCAATTTCAGTTAATTCATTTTCTTTGGCACGATTCTCCGGCTTAAAATCATGAATATTTCCTAACAAAAATCTTAGCGTATTTCTGATTCTTCTATAAGTATCAGAAACTCCTTGCAACCTTTCATTTGATATAACCATCTCGTTTCTATAATCAGTTGAAGCTATCCATGATCTTAATACATCAGCGCCCCTAGAATTCCATATTTCTTGTGGTGAAATGGTGTTTCCAAGGGACTTGGACATCTTTTTTCCTTCTGCATCAACAACAAAACCATGAGTCAAAACTCCCTTATAAGGAGGGGTGCCATTTATAGCCATGCTTGTTAGTAATGAAGATTGAAACCAGCCTCTATGTTGATCTGAACCTTCTAAATAAAGATCTGCTGGAAACTGCAGGTCCTTATCCTGTAAGACACAAGCGTGAGTAACACCAGAGTCAAACCAGACATCTAAAATGTCAGTTACTTTTTCATACTGAGAGTGGTCATTAACAAGGTCGGCTACCTCTAATTGATACCAAGACTCTATTCCCTCATCTTCTATTTTTTTAGCAATTGTCTCAAACAAATCATTTGTATCTGGATGCAGTTCTCTTGTTTCCTTGTGAATTAACAGAGTAATGGGGACTCCCCATGCTCGCTGACGAGATATGCACCAGTCTGGCCTTTCAAGCATACTAGACATCCTAGTTTCACCCCAGTTAGGTTCCCAACTAACATCTTTAATAGCTTTATTAGCATTAACAAGTAGCGAACTTTTGTCCATACCTATAAACCACTGAGGGGTGGCTCTGAACATTAGAGGTGTTTTGTGCCTCCAACAGTGGGGATAGCTATGTTCATAGTCAGCTTTAGCTAAAAGGGTACCCTCTTCTTCTAATACTTCAATTATCTTCTCATTAGCATTAAAAACAAATAAACCTGCAACGTGTTCTTCTTGAGAACTAAAAGTTCCATTGTTTTTAACCGGACTGATTACTTCAAGGTCATATTCTTTAGCTACAATGTAGTCTTCGAGCCCGTGTCCAGGTGCTGTATGCACAATTCCAGTACCTACTTCAGTCGTGACATGATCACCTAATACAAATTTAGAGGGTCTTTCTAGATAAGGGTGCTTGGCATCTAATCTAACTAACTTAATGCCCTTGCAAGTTCCTAAAATTTCAAATTCTTTTACATTAATTCTCTCTAGGGTTTGTTCCAACAATTCTTTGCCAACAAGAAGACCATAATCTTTTGTTTCTTTTTTTAGTTTAACCAAACAATAATCAAATTCTCCACTAACACTTAAAGCTACATTCCCAGGTAAGGTCCAAGGAGTGGTTGTCCAGCTTGCTGCATATATAGGTATGTCTAAGTCAAGGTTAAAAATAGAGTTTATTTTTTTAACTTCAACAGGAAATCCAAAATCTATAGCTAGAGAGATCTTGTCTTGGTACTCTACTTCCGCTTCTGCTAACGCAGAACCACAATCAACGCACCAATGAACGGGCTTATCTCCCCTCATTACATAGCCTTTTGAGACGATGTGTCCTAAAGAACGAATTATTCCCGCTTCAAAATGGCTATCCATTGTAAGGTAAGGATTTTCCCAATCTCCCAATACACCTAATCTCTTAAATTCTTCCTTTTGCACCTCTACTTGATCATTGGCGTAGTTTCTGCAAGCTTCTCTGAATTCTTTTGCCGATATTTTATCCCCTACCTTTCCAAGGTTCTTTTCAACATTTAATTCAATTGGAAGACCGTGGCAATCCCAGCCAGGAATAAAGGGTGAATATTTGCCATTTAGACTTTGAGATTTAACAACAATGTCTTTTAGTGTTTTATTTACTGCATGTCCTAAATGAATTGCCCCATTAGCATAAGGCGGGCCATCATGAAGAATAAATTTATCCCTGCCCTTCCCTTTCTCAGTTAACTTCTTATAGAGGTCAATTTCTTTCCAATAGTTAAGTAACTCTGGCTCTTTATTTGCTAAATTAGCCTTCATAGCAAAATCAGTTTTGGGTAAGTTAAGGGTGTCCTTGTAATCTTTCATGACTAGTTTTTTTGCACTTTATACAAAATATTTCTCTGCAGTTGAAATATCTTTGAGTATCTGATTTTTTAAAGCCTCTATATTTTCAAATTTTTTTTCTTCTCTTACTTTCTTAATAAATTCTACCGTCATTCTTTTACCGTAAATTTTACGTGAAAAATTTAATATATGAACTTCTAAAACTGGTAACTCACCTCCAACGGTAGGTCTTATCCCCATATTCGCTATGCCACTCAAACTTTCTCCTTCTAGGCCTACCTTTACTATATATACACCTGAAATAGGCAATCTATCTTTAGGCAACCATAAATTAGCAGTAGGTATTCCAAGTTTAGCTCCTAATTGTTGACCATAAACAATTTTTCCTGAATAAGAAAAGGGCCTCCCAAGTAAGTTCTCTGCAAGCAAGAAGTCATCGTTTATAAGTGCTTCTCTTATCCTGCTGCTACTAACTCTTTTCTCTTCGAGTTTAATGGTCTTGGTACTAGAGATCTCTATAGAATTTTTAACTCCCCACTTTTTCAAAAGATCCAAGTCTCCTTCTCTATTTGCCCCGAATCTAAAATCATCTCCAATTACCAATTTTTTAATATTCAATCTAATTAAAATTTTGTTTAAAAAATCTTGAGGGGTCATTGTTCTCAATTGATTGTTAAACTTCAGAAAAAAAGCAAACTCGACACCAAATTCTTTCATTTTTCTAACTTTCTCTTGCCAAGGAAATATTCTAGGTGGCTTAGAGGATTCAAGGCCATCTGCTACAGAAAAAAATTCTTCAGCATGTGGCTCTGTAAAGATGATTAATTTTTTAAGGTCTCCTCTATTGGCTTCTTCTTGCAAAGTTTGCAAAATCTGTTGGTGACCAAGATGAAGTCCATCAAAATTTCCAATAGTAGCTACAGTTAAAATGTTATCAAATCTAGTTCTATAAAGATCTATATTGTTAATTCCTCTAATTAAATACATGTTTAACCTTTTAAATGAATTAAACGAAGCCCTAAAAGCCACAAACTACCAAAATAAGAAAAAGCAGAAAATATCAAGATTCCAAAAAGGTTTATAAAACGATCAATTTGATCTAATCCACGCCAATGAACTATATCAAAATTCAAAAAATACACGACAGATGTCATAACCAAAGAAGATACTACTATTCTAGACAAGAAAATAACCCACCCTCTTTCAAGTTTATATATCTTATTTTTTAAAAGAATAAATAATAATATTGTTATAGTGAAATAAGCTGAAATTGAGCTAGCTATAGCTAAGCCAACATGATTTAAGCCAAAGTAAAAAGCTAAGATCCATGCTAAAAAAACATTTAGCAGCATAGAAGCCAAAGCAACCTTTACAGGGGTTTTGGGGTTCTGTCGTGCAAAAAAGCCCGGGGTAAGAACCTTGATAAGCATAAAAGCCATTAAACCAAGAGCAAGGGCAATTAAGCTTAAAGAAGAGTTGAATGTATCATGTGGCATAAATTCTCCCCTCTCAAATAAAGTAAGAATGATTGGTTGAGATAAAAGTACTAGACCAATTATAGAGGGAACACTTATCAAAACTACTAAGCGTATAGACCAATCCATTGTCTTAGAAAATTCACTTGTATCTTCCGATTGATGCAAAGAAGACAACCTAGGAAGTAATACAGTACCAATGGCTATTGCAAAAATACCCAAAGGTAACTGCATTAACCTGTCTGAAACATATAACCAAGTTGGGCTGCCAGTTGGAAGGAATGAAGATAGTATTGTATCTACAAGCATATTTAATTGGCTGACTCCACCTGCAATGACTCCAGGAATCATTAAATAAAGTATCTTTCGTACTCCTGGATGCTTTAGATCAAGTGAAAACCTAGGTAGTAAATTTAACTTTATTAACGGATATACTTGAATCAATAATTGCAAAACTCCTGCACTAAACATGCCCCAAGCAATGGCATATACGGGCAGTTCATACAAAGGTGCTATCCACAAAGCAAAACAGACTAATATTAAATTATAAAAAACTGGAGTTAGTGCTGGAATAGAGAATTTGCCAAAGGTATTCATTATTGATCCGGATAGAGCCACTAAGGAAACAAAGAAAAGATAAGGGAAAGTAATCCTTAAAATATCAGTAGCTAATTCTCTCTTTATGGGTTCAACGTAAAAACCTGGAGCAAAGAATAAAATAAAGAAAGGGGCAAAAAACACAATGATGATAGTAATAATTAATATTAAGGAAGATAGCATTCCAAATACATTATTTATTAGGCTCTTAACTTCCCCTTCTGTTTTGTTTTCTTTGTATTCAGAAAGTACAGGGACAAAGGCTTGATTAAAAGCTCCTTCTGCAAATATTCTTCTAAAAACATTAGGAATCTTAGTTATAACTACATAGGTGTCCAGAGCTACTCCAGCACCTAATAATGAAGTAAAAACAATATCCCTTGCTAAACCAAGAATTCGTGAAATGAAAGTCCAGAAACTAACTATTCCTGAACTGGCTAGCAACTTTATAGAGCTCGATTTACTTTTTGAATCTATTTTTTCTGATTTCAGGTTTAATCCTCTTCTTGGGTCTCAGATTTTAAATCTAGAGAAACAGAATTTATACAGTACCTTAGACCTGTTGGTTCTGGTCCGTCCGGGAAAACATGCCCTAAATGAGCGTCACATTTTTGGCAATGGACTTCTTCTCTGCTCATACCCATTGATAGATCTTGATTAGTCCCTATGCTTGAATCAGAAATTGGCTCCGAAAAACTAGGCCATCCCGTGCCAGAATCAAACTTACTGGAAGAGCTAAATAGCTTTTCTCCACAACACGCACAATTGTATACACCTTCTATTTTTGTATCATTATACTTACCACTAAAAGCAGGCTCAGTACCGTGTTCTTGTGTTACATAATGCTGTTCTGGAGTTAAGCTCTTATTATCTTTATTTGTAGACATGGAAAAACTATCCTGAAGTTGCTTTCTTTAAAACTGAAAAATAAGAATTTTCAACACACATTTTATCTAAAACACCATTTTCTTTAAGTATATTATGTGCTTTTTTTAAGTTGTACCAAGGGCAGCTGATAAAAAGATGATGCTCCAGATGGTAATTCACGTTGTGGGGAACCATTAAATAACCGGTAATAAGAGAACACAAAGTAGTCCTAGTGTTATCTAAATTTGATTTCCCAGGAACAACAGCATGCTCTGCTATGTTACGAATCCTTATTATCAAGCTGTAGTAAGTAAAACTAGGAAGCCACCATAATAGGAAAAAAACATACCATTCTAAAAAAGTTGAAATCAGGAGAAATAATAATAAATTCGTTATTACAAAACCCCTTAATTTATCCCATATTCTTAAGGTCCTTTGTTTAGAATTCTTGCCTTTAGTGGAAAAAATAGACCTTAAAGAGGCTGAATATCTTCTCAGGCCAGTTAAGCCACTTAAGTCCCTTGTGATCTTCCTAAAAAAGCTTGTTTTAGTTATTGGAAAAGGGGCACTTAAAACTAAGTCAGGATCTTTTTCGGTTTCAGTAAATTTATGATGTTTTAAATGATAGGATCTATAAGGTTTAGTGTCTTGAAAAATTGGATAAGCACAACACCATTGAGATACCCAGTCATTAATTGTTTGATTGGAGAAAAGTAATTTATGTGCTCCTTCATGCATAAGGACTGCTAAAGCAAACTGCCTACTTCCAATAACTATCAATCCCAATATGAATGTAATGGGGGAAGGAAAAATAGTGAAGATAGTCATAATAATTAATATTTGAGACCAATTTGAAATCAAAGAAAGAACATTAATCCAATCTTTCTTCTTTTTTAATCCTTTTAACTGTTTCTCACTTGCGAGAACAGATTTTTTTGTTTTCATGACCATGTACTTATATTCTAAAATGTGATTATATCGAAGGATCTTCAACTATGAAAAATAGTAATAAAAGATAATCAAAAAAATTTCAGAGGAAAAATTATGTCAGAAATAGGATTTTGGAATTTTGCTAATAACCAACCTGAAAAATTAGCTCTTGTTGACCCTAAACAAAAGGAATGGTCAAGGGGAGAATTGCATGGCTTAGCGAACACAATAGTTCATTCACTCAGGAGCTTAGGCCTGAAAAGAGGTGACTCCATTGCTGTTGTATTACCTAATTGCGCTGAGTATTTCGCACTAAATTTAGCATGTGCACAATCTGGATTATATATGGTTCCTGTAAATTGGCACCTTGCAGGACCGGAAATAGCATATATTCTCTCTGATAGTGGTGCCAAAGTTTTTTTTGGGTCTTCTGAAAACGAAAATATTTCTAAGGCCTGCATGTCTGCAGCAAAAGAGGTAAACTTTACCTCAGAAAATTCTATTTCAATAGGTAGCCTAGAAGGTTTTACAGAATTTACTTCATTTCTTTCGGGTCAATCTTCTGAAATTCCTAAAGAGAGATCACCTGGCAGTGTCATGAACTACACTTCTGGAACTACAGGTAAACCAAAGGGAGTAAAAAGAAACCTAGCCGAAGGAGACCCTGACGAAATATCTAGTTTATTTGCTATGTTCTTAGGTCTTTTCGGAATTGAAAAGGAAGATAGTAATGTGCACATTTGTGCATCCCCTCTTTATCACACAGCTCCCTTGCTTTGGTCTTCAAGTTCTCTACACCTAGGTCATCCTGTGGTCCTAATGAATAAGTTTGAAGCAGAAGAAATGCTTAAATTAATTGAAAAGTATAAAATTACTACAAGTCATATGGTGCCAACTCAATTTCACAGACTATTGTCCTTGCCTGAAAAAATAAGAAGTAAGTACGACTGCTCCTCCACTAAGAGAATGATTCATGCTGCTGCTCCTTGCCCTCCCCATATAAAAGAGGCAATGATTAACTGGTGGGGGAATAGTATTTACGAATACTACGCCGCAACAGAGGGAGGGGGAACTATGGTATCTCCCGAAGAGTGGCTTAAATATCCAGGAACTGTTGGGAAGCCTTGGTTGGGTTCGGACATAAAAATAATAAATGAAAATAGTGAAGAAGTCTCTTCGGGAGAAGAAGGCATGGTCTATATGCTTTTGGGGCAAGCTCAATTTGAATACAAAGGGGATAAAGAAAAAACAGAAGAAAGTAGATGGAATGATTATTTTACTGTTGGAGATATCGGCTATGTCAATGAGGAGGGATATTTGTTTCTATGCGATAGAAAAACAGACATGATTATTTCTGGAGGAGCTAACATCTATCCTGCTGAAATAGAGAATGTTTTTCTAATGCACAAAAAAGTTGCAGATGTAGCTATTTTCGGTATACCTAATGAGGAATGGGGAGAAGAAATAAAAGCTATCGTTCAGCCAGCAGAGGGGATAAACGGTGATGAGAAACTCACAAAAGAACTCATGGATTTTTGTTCTAATCATTTAGGCAAAATGAAACATCCTAAATCTATAAATTACCTAGAAACTATGCCTCGAGATCCAAATGGAAAGTTATATAAAAGAAGACTGAAAGAACCATATTGGGAAGGGAAAGAAAGAAAAATTTAGCTAAATTATGGAATTTCATGTTGCGGATCTCTTTGAAGCAGTAGTAGATAAAATACCTTCTAGGGGAGCAATTGTACTAGGAAATAAAATACACACTTTTTCTGATCTCGATAAAGAGGCTAATAAAGCTGCCCATATGCTTGAATCTATAGGAATAAAAAAAGGTCAACACATAGGAATATATGCATATAACTGCATAGAATGGATAGAGGTAATGATAGGAGCCTACAAAATTGGGGCAGTTCCTATAAATATTAACTATAGATACGTTGAAGAAGAATTAGCTTATCTAATAGAGAATGCTGATATTGAAGCCATTGTTTACCAAAGCGAATTTTCTGCTTTACTTTTAAAAATAAAAGAAAGAACTCCTAAATTAAAAAAATATGTTCATTTGGGAGTATTAAATAAAGAAGTGTCTTTTTTAAATAGTCAAAGTTATAAAGATTTAATCTATGATTGTTCAGAAGAAAGATCATTTGCAAAGAGATCAGGAAACGACCTCTATGTACTATATACAGGAGGAACCACTGGTCTTCCCAAAGGAGTAATGTGGAGACAAGAAGATGTAATAATGACTCTGGGAGGAGGTATAGACCATCTATCAGGTGAAAAATTTCTTTCTCCAGAGGCCATGTCTAAAAAATGTCTATCAGAACCAATAACTGCACTAGCTTTGGCTCCCCTAATGCATGGAGCGGCTCAATGGCAGACTTTTAATAGTTTTTTTTCTGGATGGAAATTAATTTTGAATGATCAGAGATCATTTAATGCAAAGTATATTTGGGAACTTATTTCAAAAGAAAAAGTTCAAAATTTAACCATTACAGGAGATGCTATGGGAAGACCCCTAGCTGATGCCCTTCCTTATGTTAAAAATGAAGGTTTGAACATTGATTCTCTAATAGTTTTATCAAGTACAGCTGCCATTTTTAGCCCTACAATAAAGGATGAATTTCTGAAATATATTCCGGATCTTATGATTATCGATGGAGTGGGGTCTTCAGAAACTGGTTCAACAGGAATGAATATTTATCAGAAAGATCAAAAAAAGAAAAATTTTGGTGGCCCTGCTTTTAGCAGACCTAAACATACCATAATATTAGATTCTGAAACTCTAAAACCTTTAAAAGAAGATGACACAGAAACAATTGGTTATTTAGCTAGGACAGGTAACACTCCTATTGGGTATTATAAAGATCCTAAAAAATCTTCAGAAACCTTTAGAGAAATTGACAAAGTTAGATACTCCATACCAGGAGACCAGGCTAAATATAACTCCAAAGGCGAAATCATTTTGCTTGGAAGAGGTTCTGTATCAATAAATTCTGGTGGGGAGAAGATATTTCCAGAAGAAGTAGAGGCTGCTTTAAAATCTCACCCCAAAGTTTTTGACTGTTTAGTAGTTGGTATTTCTGATAAAAAGTGGGGAGAAAGAGTCACAGCAGTTATTCAATCTAGAGATGGAAGGGAAATAAATTTAAAAGAACTACAAAATTACTGCAAAACTTATATTGCAAGTTATAAGTTCCCTAAGGAAATGAGATATGTAAAAGGTATTAAAAGGTCTCCTAGCGGTAAACCAGATTATGTATGGGCCAAAGACCAAGTAACAAAATAGAAAAAGGCTGCGAAATAAAGCAAAGGAAAATAAATAACAAAATATTTCTTATATGTCAGTGACTTTTATTTCTAAAAATTGTACTTGATAACCAATTTAAAAAGGAATTTTTTCCTAAGTCTAAACGATCTAGATGATCATATAAATCTTCTAAGGCTTGTGGGTCTTTGAACAAATCAATTCTAGTAAAAGACTCTTCTGAAGGATCCAATTCTTTAATAACTTTTGCTGGATTTCCGCCAACTATTACATTACTTTCAACATCTTTGACTACAATAGCTCCAGCCCCCACAATGCTGTTTTTTCCTATGGTTACTCCTTTTCCGACTACCGCTCTATCCCCTACCCAAACATTGTCTTCAAGTACTACAGGTTTAGTGGCTCCTACTGGTTCTGCCCTATTATAAATTCCATGCCAATCAGCATCTGAAACATAACTACCATTAGCAAACATACAGCCTTTTCCGATCTTAATTTCCGTTGCTGCTGCTATTCTTACACCCGGAGTAAATAAACAATAATCTCCTGCGTAAATTTTTCCATCATAGCCCCCAACATTCCAAGTAGTTAACCTAATTTTACTATCAGATGTTGCTACAAAAGTAGGATAATTTCCTACGTTTATTCCCTTACCAAAAACCTCTATGTGCTTAGCTCCCATAACAGTAGGACCCTTTCCTAAGTGTTCAAACTGCGGGGCAAGAAAACGGTTAATATAGATCTTTACTAGTTTGCTATTAAGTATCTTTAACCAATAAGGCCTATTGTCCTGTCTAATAAATCTTCCTAATTAATAAGTTCATTCTTGCATGATAAAATACAAGGCATCAATGCAACAACCTAACTTAGTTGAAAAAAAGAAAAACTTTCTTTCTTTAAAAATAAAAAAAGAATTAAAGAGTTATGCCAAGTTAGCAGTTCCAATGTTTTTCACTCAACTTGCAACCCAGTTAATAGGTGTTGCCTCAGTTATTATGGCTGGAAATTACTCTTCAGAAGTCTTATCCGGAATCTTATTAGCCAACTCTATATGGTTTCCAGTTTTTATAGGTCTAGGGGGTATTCTTTTCTTCGTTACTCCAATGGTAGCCCAATTGAATGGCGCCCAAAAAATTTCTGAGATAGGACCTTTAATAAGACAAGCCTTATGGTTAACTCTACCCATTTTGATATTAGTAGTCTTTGCACTAAATTCTACGGGAACTATTCTCCGCTTTGTGGGAGTGGAAGAAAAAGTTATAGTTTTTTCAAAAGAATATTTGAATTTTTTTGTTTATGCTGTTCCTGCCGTTCTCTTTATGCAACCCTTTAGGTCGCTTACAGAAGGAATAACTCGACCTCTTCCCCTGTCCGTCATCAACACCATAATGTTATTTATTCATATATTAGCTAGTTACTGTTTTATATTTGGCAATTTCGGATTTACAGAGATGGGAGCTAAAGGCGCTGGGCTTGCGGCAGTTGTATCTGTTTGGACCGCACTTGTCATTCTAGTAATTTATATAAAGACCAATAAAGTTTATGAACCTACTAAAGTGTTTACTAGCTTTGAATGGCCTTCTTTGAAAATATTCGCTGAAATTGTCAAAGGAGGTCTCCCGGTGGGAGTCTCTAACTTTGTTGAAGTTAGCATGTTTGCCGGTGCTTCTCTTATATTGGGTAGATTAGGAAGTGATGTTATAGCGGCACATGGAATAGCATTAAATATAGGGGGCATTTTCTTTATGGTACCCTTGAGTATTGGTTTAGCGGCAGCTGTTAGAGTAGGTAACCAAATTGGAGCTAAAAAAATACTTAAAGCTAAATACTCTGCTTTCTCGGCTATTAGATTTGGTAGTGTAGCCGCTTTGTTTAATACTTTTATTTTATTAACTTTTTCAGACATAATAGTTGGCTTCTATACTCAAGATATAGAGGTAATAAAAATTGCTGTTATTCTTTTAATGTTTGCTGCTTTCTTTCAAATTCCAGATAGTCTGGCAATGAGTGCAGTAGGTAGCCTGAGAGGTTATAAAGACACTCTAATTCCTATGTATATCATGATCATATCTTACTGGCTTATTGGGCTGCCTCTAGGATACAGCTTAGCAGTAACAGATTTTTGGGCAGCTTCAATTGGAGCTCCTGGAATGTGGTCAGGTATGACTCTAGGTCTTTGCATAGCAGCTACCCTAACTATATGGAGGCTCAGTGTAATTTCCGAAAAGTTTATAGGAGATAAAAGTTGAAAGTACAGGCTGAAGGGCTGATTTGTCCTGAACCAATTATGATGCTTCATAAGGCTGTACAAGAAGCTAAAAATGGTGAAAAAATAGAATTATATGCAACAGATCCTTCTACAGAAAGAGACGTGATAAAATTTTGTAAGTTTTTGGGACATAACTTGCTGAAAAAAACTAAAGAAGCTGATATTTTTTATTTCCTCGTTCATATAAATAAAGGTAAAAAAAATGAATAAAATAATTAACAAAAAATGGGTTTTATCAAAAAGGCCAGAAGGTATGCCGGAACTTGATTGCTGGAAATGGGAAGAGGTAGAAATTCCAGATTTAGATGAAGGGAAGATTCTAATTAAATCTCTTTATCTTTCTATAGATCCTTATATGAGGGGGCGCATGAATGACGCTAAGTCATATGCAGATCCTGTAAAAATAGGTGACGTTATGACTGGTGAAAGTGTGGGGGTTGTCGTGGAAAGTAAATCTGACAAATTCAATGTGGGTGATTATGTTTGTGCACACCGTGGATGGCAGAGTTACATAGTAGCTCATGGAGATGACAGGCAATTATTTAAGGCGGACCCTAATATAGTTCCTCTATCAACTTACTTAGGTACTGTAGGAATGCCTGGAAGAACTGCTTATTTCGGATTATTGAGAGTAGGTAAACCTAAATCTGGAGAAACAGTTGTTGTTTCAGCTGCTTCAGGTGCGGTTGGTACAGTTGTTGGACAAATGGCTAAAATTTTAGGTTGCAGAGCCGTGGGGGTTGCTGGTGGAGAAACTAAGTGCTCCTATGTAACAGATGAATTGGGATTCGATGCCTGTGTTGATTATAAAGCAGGAAACCTAGATGGAGACCTTAAAGCTGCTTGTCCAGATGGAATAGACATTTATTTCGAAAATGTTGGAGCAGAAGTTTCCAAGGCAGTGGCAAAGAACCTTAATCCCGGGGCAAGAATACCCATTTGTGGTTTTATAGCTCATTACAATTCAACTGATTTCGAAAAAGAAGAAACCCCATTCCATGTTTTTGGGGCTCTTGACCCAACTCCGGAGCATAGATTTTTTGTTGTTACTGAATGGTTTGAAGAATGGCCAGAAGCTACGAAAAAACTTTCTAACTGGATACAAGAAAGGAAAATTAAGTACAGAGAAACAGTTAGTGAAGGATTAGAAAGTGCCCCTCAAGCATTAAGAGATGTTCTAACTGGAAAAAACTTTGGTAAACAAGTTGTTAAGGTAGCTGAAGAGTAAAAAAATTACTCCCCTAACCATTCCAATTTAGAAATTACATCTATTTCTTCTTTACTATCAAGCATGGTTCTCATTGCGTTTGCTGCATCCTTGGAATTCATAGTCTTATTAAAGGCTTCTTGTTCAACTAACAAGGCCTCTTCTAAAGGTAAATCCATACCTTTATGTATGGCTTTTTTAACTTCCCTTAAGGCAATGGGAGCTCTGCTAGCTAATGCCTGACAATATTCTTTTAAAGATTCAAGAAAAGACTCTTTGGGAAGTATCTCATTAATGACTCCGTATTCATGGGCTTTAGTATTTGATATTAATTGCCCATGGAGTATCAGGTCTAAGGCTCTAGAGGTTCCAATTAGTCTTGCTAGACGTTGCGTCCCTCCGCCCCCCGGAAGTATACCTACCCCCGTTTCTGGAAGGCCAATAAAATAATCTCCAGATGACATAACCCTTAAATCACATCCTAAAGAAAATTCACAACCACCTCCCGCCGTATTTCCGTTAATTCCTGCAATCACTATTGCTTCCAAATCTCTAATCTTCAATAACATTTTGTGAAAGCCATGCAGCTTTCTTTTTGGGTTATCTTCTGTCTTATTTGCAGCTTTCTCTCTACCAATATTTTTTTCAGCAGCGTCTGCTAATTCTCCTACTTCATAATGCCTTATGAAGACATCTTCTCCTTCTCCCGTAAAAGCAAGAACCCTTAATTCTTTATTGCTGGCCAAAGAATCAAGGAAGTCGTGTATTTCTAGTAATCCTTGTGCTGTTAAAGTATGAGTTGGAGGGTTTGATAAATAACAGATAATTACTTGCCCATTGTCTTCAATTTCCAGATGTTTGTAATCTACCATCCCGTTAATTCTCCTACACCTTTGCCAATTTCTGCTGGACTTCTCACAGTATAAACTCCTGCTTTTTCTAAGGCTTTAAATTTCTCTTCAGCAGTACCTTTTCCTCCAGCAATAATGGCACCCGCATGTCCCATCCTCTTGCCTACAGGAGCTGTAACTCCTGCAATATAAGAAACCACAGGTTTTGTCACATTGCTTTGAATAAATTCTGCTGCTGCTTCTTCTGCTGTACCTCCTATTTCTCCTACCATCACAATAGCTTCTGTAGCGGGATCAGATTCAAAAAGAGAAAGCATGTCAATAAAGCTAGAACCGGGAACAGGGTCCCCACCTATTCCAACACAACTACTTTGCCCCAATCCTAAGTCGGTAGTTTGTTTCACTGCCTCATAAGTCAAAGTGCCTGATCTAGATATAACTCCAACTTTTCCTGGTAAGTGAATGTTAGCTGGCATAATTCCCATTTTACTTTCTCCAGGAGTTATAAGGCCAGGACAGTTAGGGCCTATTAGTCTAACCCCTAATTCATCACATCTTACTTTTACTTCTATCATGTCTAAAGTGGGTATGCCCTCAGTGATACAAACTATAAGCTCTACGCCAGCTTCAGCAGCTTCAAGGATGGATTGTTTACCAAATCTTGCGGGTACAAAAATTAAACTAGCAGTAGCTCCTGTAGAGCCAACCGCATCTATTACTGTATCAAAAACAGGTAAATCTAAATGGAGTTGACCTCCTTTCCCTGGTGTAACTCCACCCATAAGACTTGTACCATAATCTATGCATTGTTCACAATGCAGAGTGGCCTGAGAACCAGTAAAACCCTGACAAATCACCTTGGTGTCCTTATTTATTAAAATACTCAAGATTTTTCCCCCGAAGAAACTTCAACAACTAATTTTGCTGCTTCTACCAATCCTGAAGCGCTGATTATATTGAGTCCACTCTGAGAAAGTTTCTTAGACCCAAGTTCAGCATTATTGCCTTCAAGTCGCACAACAACAGGAACATTAACTCCTGTTTGTTCTACTGCTTCTATTATTCCATCTGCAATTACATCACATCGGACAATTCCTCCAAAAATATTAATAAGTACAGCCTGTACTGCCTTATCTGAAAGTATTATCTTAAATGCTTCAGACACACGCTTGGAATCAGCGGCACCACCTACATCTAAAAAATTAGCTGGTTCACCTCCATGAAGCTTAATAATATCCATTGTTCCCATGGCTAAACCTGCACCATTCACCATGCAGCCAATATTTCCATCTAAAGAAACATAACTAAGATTCCATTTTGAAGCGTGATATTCCTTCTCATCCTCTTGAGTAATATCCTTTATCTCTGCTAATGACTCTTGTCTATACAAAGCATTAGTATCTACATTTATTTTTGCATCCAAACATATTAGATTTCCTTCGGTGTCAATAACTAAGGGATTTATTTCTAATAAAGACAAATCCTTTTCTACAAACATTTTAGCTAGAGAAAGATATAGAGCTTGAAATTGTACTTTTTGTGAATCACTCAGCTCTAGTTGTTCAGATAATTGATCGGCTTCATAGGGGGATGGTCCTTTTAAAGGATTGACCGACGCTTTAAATATTTTTTCCGGACTTGCTGAAGCTACCTCTTCAATATTTATCCCTCCTTCTAGCGATGCCATGAAAACTAATCTTTGAGAATCTCTATCTATAACTGCACCAAGATAAAGTTCATCAGCAATATCTGTGCATTCTTCTATCAAAATTGTATTTACAGGCTGTCCTTTTTCGTCAGTCTGATAAGTAACCAAATTTTTTCCCAGCCATTTTTCTGCAAATAACTCTGCTTCTTCAACCGAATTAACTAGCTTAACTCCTCCAGCTTTTCCTCTTCCACCAGCGTGAACTTGTGCCTTTACTACCCAACTAGTGCCGTCTAAAGAATTAATTGCTTTTCTAATCTCTTTAGAGCTATTAACTGGAATGCCTTTCGAAACTGAAATACCGTATTCTCTAAAGAGATCTTTAGCCTGATACTCATGAAGATTCATTTTCTATCTTTTTCTGTTTCCTATGTGTATTGCATTTCCCCTGGTAGCCAAAGCCGCTTCATGAAAAGCCTCTGAGTAGCTTGGGTGGCTAAACATTATTAAACCCAAGTCTTCTGCGCTAGACTCGAGCTGCATAGCAATTACTCCTTGCTGAACAATATCTGCAGCAGAAGGTCCTATTACATGAACACCTACGACGGAATCGTCCTTTGCATTAGTTATTATCTTTACAAAACCTTCAGTTTCATTTGATGCTAATGCCCTGCCGCTAGCCTTGAATGGGAAGGACCCAACACTAATGTCGATATTTTTCTCTAAAGCTTGTTCTTCTGTTAGACCAGCCCATGCTATCTCAGGATGAGTATAGATAACAAAAGGAATCCTTTCATAATCTATTTCTGTTGACTCTCCTGCTATATTTTCTGCGACCATAATTCCTTCTTCAGAAGCTTTGTGAGCTAGCATAGGGCCCCTAACTACATCTCCTATGGCATAGATTCCCTTTAAACTTGTCTCGCAAAATTCATCTACTTCTATAAAACCTTGGTTGTTAACCTTAATATCTAACTCATCATCTAAGATATTTTCTGTTTGAGGCTTTCTTCCAACTGCTACTACTAACTTATTAACCTTTACCTCACCTTCACCTGTATCGTCAGTGTAATTTACTATTACATCGTTAAAAGATATTTCAGCTTTATGCACTTTTGCTCCCAACTTTATGTCTAAGCCCTGACTTGAAAGAATCTTCATTGCTTCTGAAGAAATTGCTTTATCAGCGCTAGGCAAAAAATCTTCTAGTGCTTCAAGTATTACAACTTCAGAACCTAAACGAGACCAAACGCTACCCAATTCGAGACCTATAGCTCCAGCCCCAATTATTCCTAGTCTTTTAGGTACTTCTTTAAAATTTAAAGCCCCCGTCGAAGTTACTATTTTATTTCCTTCGCACTCAATGAATGGAAGTAAAATGGGACTAGAACCCGTAGCAATTACTATATTCTCAGCTGTTAATGTAACTTGATTTCCTGACGGCTCTTCTACTACCACTTTTCCTTTTTCAGGTATCGAAGCTTCGCCAAAAATAGACCCTATCTTATTTAATTTAAACAAAGACTCCACTCCCTTAGTCAAACCTGAAACTATCTTTTCTTTTCTTTCAAGCATTCTTCCAACATCAATAGATAGGTTTTTTAGATCAATTCCATGTGATTCTAGTCCTGAATTGGCTAACTGAAAATTATGAGAACTATCTAATAAGGCCTTAGAGGGTATGCAACCAACATTCAAACATGTTCCTCCAAGAACGGGTTTATTATCTTCTCCACATCTCTCTACACACAGGGTTTTTAAACCAAGTTGAGAACAACGTATCGCTGAAACATAGCCTCCAGGACCTGAACCTATAATAATAATATCGTAGTGTTGCTCCATTAATCTTTCAAATAATTATTTCTTTCGATTGATAAGTTTTTTTCTTATGTTAGATATGGCCTCAGTAGGATTTAGCCCTTTAGGGCAAACCGAGACACAGCTCATGATGCCGTGACATCTATAAAGGCTAAAGGCATCTTCTAACTCATCTAATCTTTCATCAGTTGCTTCATCTCTAGAATCAGATATAAATCTCCAAGATTGAAGAAGTGCAGCTGGCCCTAAAAATTTGTCTGGATTCCACCAAAAAGATGGGCAAGATGTAGAACAACAGCCACAAAGAATACATTCATATGAACCATCTAACTCTTCCCTCTGTTCTTGACTCTGAATTCTCTCTCTTTCTGGATCTTTTTCTTTAGTAATTAAAAAGGGTTTAACTTTCTCTAATTGATCAAAGAAAAGTTTCATATCAACCACCAGATCTCTGATGACCGGCAAACCAGGCATTGGTCTTAAAATTAAAGTATTTCTTTTAACTGCAAGAGATAAAGGTGTGACACAAGCTAGTCCGGTTTTGCCATTTATATTCATGCCATCTGAACCACATACCCCTTCTCTACAAGACCTTCTAAAAGATAAAGAAGGGTCTTTTTCCTTGGCCAAATGAAGAGCATCTAAAACCATCAAATCCTTCTTGGCAGGAACTTCAATCTTGATATCTTGCATATAGGGCTTATCGTCTTTACTGGGATCAAAACGATAGACACTTAGAGTTAACTCCTTTAGCTCTAAAGATCCTATAACAGAACTCATCAATAAGTCCTCTCGGCAGGTTGAAAGCTTTGAACTGTCTTAGGGCGAAAGTTCACTTCTCTCTTTGATACAGATTTTGTAGAAGAAAAATAAATGGAATGTTTTAACCAATTACTATCGTCTCTTTCAGGAAAATCATCTCTAGCATGGGCACCCCTACTTTCTTTTCTTTCGTTGGCTGTTATTGCTGTAGCCTCTGCAACTTCAAATAAATTCTGTAATTCAAGAGCCTCTATCCTGGCTGTATTAAACAATGCTGTTTTGTCTTCTAAAAAAATATTTTCTACTTCTTCCCTGTCTTTTTCTAGATCCTTGATGCCTTTTAGCATTAGGTCTTCAGTACGGAAAACTCCAAAATTTTTCTGCATGTTGTCTTGCATGCTTTTCTTTACAGATTCTACTTTTTCTCCTTTTTGTGAAGAATTTAATTTATTAAGTCTGCTAAGTGACTGCTCAATATCGTCTATTCCAGCTTGATCAATATCGATTCCTTGCTTCATGGATTCTTCTATATGTACCCCAGCAGCCTTACCGAAGACAACTAGGTCGAGCAAAGAATTGCCTCCCAGACGATTGCCACCATGAACTGAGACACAAGCAACTTCCCCTGCTGCATATAACCCATCAATAACTTTATCTTTACCGTCTTCTTGTGTAATCACTTGTCCATTTATATTGGTAGGAATGCCGCCCATCATATAGTGACAAGTTGGCACCACAGGTATAGGTTCTACGGCTGGGTCTACATGAGCAAAAGTTTTAGAAAGTTCTGTAATTCCCGGAAGACGCTTATGAAATACTTCTGATTCAAGGTGGTCTAGTCTTAATAAGATATGATCCTTGTTCTCACCACAACCTCTTCCCTCTAGTATTTCTAATGACATCGACCTTGCAACCACATCCCTGCTTGCTAAATCTTTTGCATTTGGTGCATACCTTTCCATAAATCTTTCTCCGTCTTTATTTACCAGGTAACCCCCTTCACCCCTACATCCTTCTGTCACTAAAGTGCCTGCCCCATATATTCCAGTAGGATGAAACTGCCACATCTCAATATCTTGCACCGGAAAACCTGCTCTTAAAGCCATTCCAATTCCATCACCTGAATTTATTAGTGCATTAGTAGTTGAGGCATAAATTCTACCAGCACCCCCAGTTGCTAGAACAGTTGACTTTGACCTTACAAAAAATATCTCTCCACTTTCTATACGAAAAGCTATTACTCCTACGACTGATTTCTTAGAATTTAAAACTAAGTCAATAGCAAACCATTCGTTGAGAAAATTAGTTCCTGCTTTTAAGTTAGCCTGATATAGGGTATGTAATAGGCTGTGTCCAGTTCTATCGGCAGCAGCACAAGTCCTTGAGGCCTGCCCCCCCTTTCCATAGTCCTTTGATTGACCTCCAAAAGGTCTTTGGTAGATCCTGCCTTCTTCTGACCTTGAAAAAGGTAATCCCATATGTTCCAACTCGAAGACTGCTTTTGGTCCTTCACTGCACATGTATTCTATTGCCTCTTGATCGCCTAAGTAATCTGATCCTTTTACAGTATCAAACATATGCCATCTCCAGTCATCTTCAGGATCATCACTTTGTATAGCACATGTAATTCCTCCTTGGGCAGATACCGTATGAGATCTGGTTGGAAAAACTTTTGATATTACAGCAGTTTTTAAGCCTGATTTTGCGAGTTGCAATGAAGCCCTCATGCCTGCACCCCCGCCTCCGATTATAATTCCATCAAAATCCATAATAGGGAGGTCTTTGGGATTTATGATCTCGTTTACTAACATATTAATTACCAAATAATTATGAATGACCAAAATAAAGCAATACAAATTATGCCTGTTGTAAATAAATTGTATAAGCTCTTTATTGGTTTGCTTAAAGAGCCCATTAAGTAATTAGTTAAATAATCACTAGAAATAGCCCAGGTTCCTATCCATGTATGAAGAGCAAAGCTTAACAAAAAAATTGAGGTAAATATCTTAACCCAAAACAAACCAAAGAGATTTTTCCAAAAAATAAATTCTAAAGGGGAATTTAAGAATATTAGGATAATAAGAAAACTAAAATAGCTAAAGATCACTAAAGCTGTAATTCTAACAACAATAAAATCTCTAGTTCCTGATCCTAAAATTCCTTTCATACAACTACCAAAAATAAACTACAAAATAGATACTAAGAGAAATTATTACTATAAAAGTTAGAATAGAAACTCTTGTTGCAGACTCAAGTTTTTCTCCCAAACCAAAAAACTCACTCATCATTTTTTTTAGACCTATAATTGAGTGAAAAATAAAACCAACCAAGATGAGATTTGTAAATAGCTTTATTGCAGAGGGGTTTTTTAGATTAGAGGACAAATTGAGAAAGGTTTCTTCTGAAGAAAGGGATTGGTCTAACAACCAAACCACAAATAAAAAACATACGAAAACTGAAAAGCCAGAAATTCTATGCAGAAATGATATCACTCCTGTAATAGGTAAATTAATCTTAAATAGATTTAGATTAACTGGACGACCTTCTTTGTTTTTCACTCTGTTCTTAAATCGGGAGGCACACTAAATAACGGGGCAATTATAATTAGGTAAAGGGCAGATAGCTACACCATATCTTCTTCAGAAGAAGAGTCTTTGAAGAAGAAGGTTAATAAAAAAACTATAAGAAACATCGGGATAATAAACCAAAAAGGTAATGTAGGGCTAAATTCATACATAAACCCACTTAACATAGGGCCAATAGTAAAACCTAATGCAGGAGCAGCAAAAGCTAATCCAATTACAGCACCTTGATTGTTTCTATTGGCTTTTAAAGACGCTGAGGAAGTGTACCCAGGCGCAGCCATTCCCATGCCTAATCCCATAAGGGCCATTCCTGCTAAAAACCAGTTCATTGAAGCGGAGTAGATAATTAATAAAGCACTTATAACAAAGAAAGGGATTGAAAGTTTTATTAAAGAAACAGGAGGTCCTTTGACTTTTTGAATAAAAGTTAGCTGAATTAATATTGATGACAGAGCAAGAGTTCCCAAAGCCCACGCCTGCCTTGTTTGAGTTTCCAGAGGTGAATATAAGAATCTGTCTTGTATAAAGAAAGCAGTTACAGATTGAGTCATTGCAAAAGCAACAAAAATCAAAACACCGCTTAGCATCAATATCTTAAGATCTTTATCCAAGAACTGCTTATTTTCTTCTGTTTTGTTAACTTTCAAATTGTTGGATTCAGGTAAATAGAAGAAAACAAAAAAAATACCTATCAGCATCAATACCGACATAATTCCAAGCGGAATTAATCTAGCGTAGTGTTGCAAATCAAATGAAAGAAAAGTTTGATCTGCTAAAAGTGGTGCAACTATTGCAACTAAAAGTGGACCAAGTATAGTTCCTTGATTGTTTGCTGCTCCTAATTTACCCATTCCTGCAGTTCTTTCGGTCTCTGTAGTTATATCGGCTACATAAGCACCAGTTGCGGGCCGAGAAGCAGCTGCTACTACTGAATTTACCATTCTAGCTAAAAGAAGAATTACGAATAAAAATCCCAGAGAAAAATATCCATTCAACCCATAATAGGCTAGTACAATAAAAAGAAAAGTTGAAAGAACATATCCTGACAAACCTATCATTAATATAATTTTTCTTCCTTTCCTATCACTCAACCTTCCCCAGTATGGAGTAAAAAAAAGGAACATAGCTGCAGAAATTGAAACCATTGAAGTAATTTGCCAAACTTCAAATCCTAACTCTCTTCCTATTACTGGCATAGTCTGCCAATAAACAGATTGCCCCATACTTACTAAAATAATTATTAGTATTATTAGAGGCATGGAACTGCTCTTTTTACTTTCTGAGGAAACTTTATTTACTTTCTCTGCTTTCTTCATCTATTCTTATTAAAAATGCATACTCCATTGCGATTTCTTTCAGACTTTCGAATCTCCCACTTACACCACTGTGCCCTGCTGAAAGATTTACTTTCATAATAATAGGGTTACTTGACTTGGTGAAATCTCTTAGCTTAGCTACATATTTAGCTGGTTCATAATACTGAACCTGAGAATCCCACAATCCCGCAGTCACCAATATGCTAGGATAAAAATATTCATCTATGTTGTCATAGGGTGAGTAACTCAACATATAGTTAAATTCTTTTAAAATTGAAGGATTCCCCCATTCGTCATACTCCCCTGTTGTTAGAGGAATCGACGCATCAGACATAGTTGTTAGGACATCTACAAAAGGAACATTAGATACAATTGCTCTGTAGAGCTCAGGTTCAATATTTATAACAGATCCTATGAGAAGACCTCCTGCACTCCCTCCTCCAGCATAAATTCTCTTTGAATCGGCAAATCCTCTATCCACTAACCCTTTGGTGGCATCAATAAAATCATAGAAAGTATTCTTTTTCTTTAGCATCTTTCCATTCTCATACCACTGCCTACCTAGTTCCTGACCTCCTCTGATGTGTGCTATTGCAAAAACAAACCCTCTTTCTAAAAGAGAAATTCTTGAAGAACTAAAGCTTGCATCAACTGATATCCCGTAAGAACCATAACCATAAATAAATAATGGATTTTTACCTTTCCTAAAAGTTTCTTTCTTATACACTAAGGAAACTGGAATTTGAGCACCATCTCTAGCTTCTATAAATATTCTTTTTACCCTATATCGACTAGGTTCAAATATTCCTTTAACTTCATCCTGTTTAAGAAGCTTTTTTCTGCCTGTTTTCAAATTTACAGAATAAATAGTATCTGGAGTTCTTAAACTTGAATAACCAAAATAGAATTCCTTTGATTCAAATTCTGGATTAGAAGCAAAAGAGGCGCTGTAAGAGGGGTCATTAAATTTAACAAAATGTTTGACTTTCCCTTTAGCAGAAAGTGTTCTAATGCGCCTTAGACCATCTTTTCTTTCCAACGTCACTATATTGCCTGGAAAAGCTAGAACTGACTGCAACAATACATTTTCTCTGTGAGGAATTATTTCCTTCCAGAATTCCTTTTTTCCCATCTCTTCTAAGCTTGAGGTCATTAATCTAAAGTTCTTTGCTAACCAATTAGTTAAAATTAATAAACGTTCTCCATCATGTTCTACAGAATAGATAAGATCCTTCTCTCTTTTTTTAACTAGTTGGGGTTTTGCTTTTGGTGTAGAGCTGTCAATTAAAAGAACTTCAGAGGAGTTTGTGCTTGATATATCAATTTCAATAAATTTTCTCGTTCTACTATTACCTACTGAGACATGAAAAGTTGAATCACTTTCTTCATAAACCAAAATATCCTGCGACTGTCTGTCTCCTATTTTGTGTCTATAAACTTGAAAGGGTAGCAGGGTCTTAGAGTTGCGTAAAATGTAGAATAAAAAATCTCCATTCTCAGACCATGCCATGTCCCCTGAAGTCCCTTTTAATTTATCACTTAAGATCTCCTTTTTACTTAAATCCTTAAATCTTATTTCTTGCAATCTCCTACCAGTTTTATCCTCGGCAAAAGCTACTAAGTTCTCCTTTGGGGAAATACTCCAGTTAGAAAGCTGATAATATTTTGAATTAATTGCTAGTTTGTTTGCGTCTAACAAGACTTCTTCATTAGAACTTTTCTTTTTCCTTCTCAAGTAAATTGGATGTTCTTTATCAGGGCTATACCTTCTATAATATTCATAATTTCTAAACGAAACTGGCACTGATTCTTCTTCTTTAGGTATTCTTGATATTATTTCTTCAAATAAATCATCTCTCTTATCTTTTCCTGCTAAGAACCATTTTTCTAAATATTCATTCTCATTTTTAAGATGCTGTATAACTTCTTTATTTTTTCTTGAATCATCTCTCATCCAAAAATAATTATCAGTTCTCTCCAATCCATGAGACTTTAAAACTTTGGGAACTTTTTTTGGACTAGGTGGGTCCAACTCTGTCAATTTAAGATCCAATTTTTCGTTAGAATTTATAAAAAGTGCATAGACTAGCAGAAAAAAAAGAAGCCTTCTGTAAGAAAAAATCATTTAGCTCTTCTTTTTGTTATCCTTTTCTTGTGTCTTCTTTGCTTTTCAGTCAGAGTATTCTTTTTCCCTTCATAGGGGTTACCTCCCTCTATTAACTTAATTTTTAATGGAGTTGAATCTAATTTAAGCCTTACTGTAAAGAAATTCTCTAAATATTTTTTATAAGAATTAGCTAAAGAATGTAGATTTGTTCCATGTATTATAATAATTGGAGGTTCCTTACCTCCAGCATGAGCATATCTCAGTTTAGGTCTAAATCTTCCCTTTAATGGAGGGGGTTGCTGATTTGTAGCCTCTTTAAGAATTTTATTTAACAAAGAAGTCTGAATTTTTTGGGAACTAGAGAAAAATGCTTTTTCAGCTTTACTTATTAGAGCTCTCACGCCCGTTCCGTTCTTAGCTGATAAATTGTGTATTTTTAAAGATTTTGCAAACCTAATTTTTTGTTTTATTTCTAAATTTAAATTCTCTTTTTCTTTACTATTGAGAAGATCAATCTTATTTGCTCCTAAGATAACTGATCTTCCCATGGCTAAAGACAGTCCCAAAAGATGTAAATCCTGATCAACTATAGATTCTGTTGAATCCAGGAGAAGTAAGACTACATTAGATCGTCTAATGGAATTTATTGATTGTGAAATTGAAGATTCTTCAGTTCCTTTTTTGACAGATCTTTTCCTTCTAATTCCAGCGGTGTCAATAAGTATGAAATTTTTACTACCCTTGAGCAGAGGCACTTCTATAGAATCCCTTGTAGTGCCTGCATGTTCTGAAACTATAACTCTCTTTTGGCCTACGAGTTTATTTATCAAAGTAGATTTTCCTACGTTTGGCCTCCCTATTAGTGCTATACGTATATTTGATGTTAAGTCCTCATCTTTTTCTAAGATGTCAGTAAGATTTATTGAATCTACAATATCTATAATTGTTTCTAGGCCTTTATTTTGTGTTAGAGAAAGTTGAGTGCTGTTTTTTAACCCTAAATTAGTAAAGTTGACAGAATTTGATAGTTCTTTTGGTCCATCAACTTTGTTAATTAATAGATAAATCGGCTTATTTTCTTTTCTTAATTGTTTAGCTACTTCTTCATCTTTTGGTATAAGTCCATTCTGAGCATCCACCATAAAAAATATTACATTTGCTTCTTTAATAGCAAATTCAGTTTGTTCTCTTATTGCCAGAGAAAGGTTAGTTTTCTCTGAATGCAACCCTCCAGTATCTATAAGAATTGCAGAGGAGTTTGTAACTTTTCCATATTGTCTATCTCTAGTAAGACCTGAAGTGGGAGCAACCAGTGCAGAACTAGATTGAGTTAGCTTGTTAAAAAGGGTTGATTTTCCAACGTTAGGACGACCAACAATAGCTATTACTAAAGGCATTTATTTAAACCTATATAGAAAAAATATTATTATAAAGATTTATCCAATCAATAAGAAAATTAGAAGACCAGTTTCATCTAAAACCAATAACTGGTCGCCCTCAGACACTATCTCAACAATGGGTTTGTTAGATACCTTTTTTCTTGCTAAAAATGAGCCATCCTTACTGCTCAAAATATGAAGGTATCCCTCGTAGTCACCAACTACTACATTGCTTTTAATGGTAACAGGAGAAGAGATTTTTCTAAGCTTTAAGTCTTCTTGCTGCCAAACTAAAACACCGGATGAAGATCCATAACCCCTCACTATACTTTTATCATCAACTGAAATTATCCTAGATCTAGCTTCAGATAAATCCTTAGAAGTTGATATTTTTTCCTGCCAAACTGGTCTTCCAGACTTTAAATCTAAAGCAGTTAAATTACCTTGAAAAGAAGCAGAAAATAGTAAGCCTCCATAGACAATTAGCTTACCATCAATATCAACGATTCTCTCTAACTCTGATTTCCCTTCGTTTATTGCAACAGGAACTTCCCATCTTACTGATCCAGTATCTGGGTAAATCATTGAAACTTTTCCATTAGCAAACCCAGTAAAAATAAAACCTTGCTCAAAAAATGGGATTGAAGTTCCTCTAAGGCTCAATCTAGGAGAAGAGGATTGATGAATCCATCTTTGTGTCCCAGTTTTAAAATCTAATCCTGCAATACTTCCGTCAGTACTATGTACAGCTACGATGTTTCCATTTGTTGCTGGAGGAGACAATACTTCACTTGAAGTCTGTGTTCTCCATTCTTCTTTTCCATCAGAACTACTTAAACTTACAACCTCTCCATCCAAAGTGCCATAAAAAAGCTTCTTAAAGCCTTCTCCCAAAGCTCCTGAAATAGGGTCTTTAGTTTTTTGAGACCAAATCTTTTTACCTTTTTCTAAACCTAGAGATTGCACTTCTCCTGTGGAAGAAGCAATGAAAACCTTGTCATCAATAATTACTGGAAGGATCCTTCCAAGATTTTCACCATCTCCAGATCTACTTTTCCACTTAATAGATAAAGTTATTTCCTGTTTTATATCGTAAAGTTCAGCGGGAAGTTCCACTTCTTCATCATCACCCCAGAATTTTAGCCACCCCAAAGTAGAACACCCGCTCAGAAATAAACTGAAAAATGTTAATAAAAGTAGAGCCCTAATGGAATTAATCTTCAACATTAAATTGTAAATCAGCTATTTTCATTCTTATCAAATTTCTTATTACCTCATTTTGACTCAAATCTAAAGATTGAAGATAACTAATTCTAGCATCTGTTGGTCTTCCTAATACCGTTTCCGCATCTCCTTTAATTTCATAAAGCTCTGAAGTTAAATCTTTAGATTCTAATATCAGCTCTAAGGCTTGAGCCGGTTTACCTTGAGATAACAATATTCTGGCCAATCTTGTTTTAGCTATGTTCTGAATGGGACTAAACGTATTACTAAAGCTTGAAGAATTTTTTACTATTATTTTTCTTAATCTACCTGCTGCATCATCAAGTTTGTCTCTTGAGACATCAAATTTTACTAAGTGAAAAGAAACTAAGTCAGCATATAAAGAGTCTGGGAAATTTACAATTAATTCTTCAGCCAGAGGTGAAGCTTCGTTAGGTCTTTCTTCTAGAGCTGTTAAGAAAGAGCTATATAACTCAGTCACTTCTTTATGACTTTTTTGTGAAGAATCAATCCACACTTCTCTTCCCAAAATTATCGAACTAATTAGAAGTATTCCTACTACAATTAAGATTTTATATTTTTCCCACCATGAGCCGATTAACTCAAGATTTTCTTCCTCAGAAGCTCCTAAAAACTTAGACATGCCTATTTCTTTAAATCTTTCTTTAATTTTAAAATTAATTCTTCTAAAGAGTAAGATTTTTGATTTGATCCATTCCTTAGCTCTTTAAATGAAATCTTATTTTCTTCTATTTCCTGTGCTCCTAAGATTAGGGCAACCTTTGCACCAGACTTATCAGCTCTTTTAAACTGAGAACCAGCGCTTGTAGCCTCTAAATTAACCTTTATAGATAAATTGGGTATATTTTTTCGTATTTCTTCTGACACTAAGATAGCCTGTTCAAAACCCTTTTCTTCTAGGCAAATAAAAAAACAATCGACATCTGGTTTAGAAAAAACTGTTTTGTTGCTAACTTCTTCTATAAGTAAAATTAATCTTTCAAGACCTATTGAAAACCCCACTGCAGGACAAGGTTCACCACCCAAAAGCTCAACTAGATTATCATACCTTCCCCCTCCACATATTGTATCTTGAGCGCCTAATTTTTTTGTTTTCCACTCAAAAACAAGCATATTGTAATAGTCCAGCCCTCTTACTAATTTTTCATTTACTTTAAAAGTAATATTCCCTTTCAATAATAAGTCTTGAAGACTTTCAAAATGTTTTAGTGATTGTTTATCAACAAATTTAAGTACTCCAGGAGCTTCAACCAACATCTCTAGAATCTCCTTTGACTTTGAATCCAAAATACGTAAAGGGTTTTCTTTTAAGATTCTTTTAGAATCATTGTCTAAATCCCCTAAATAAGGGTCAAAATATTTTTGTAAGGAAGATTTATATTTATTTCTAGATTCTAAATCTCCGAGAGAATTTATTTCTAATTCAACTTCGCTCTGAACACCTAATGTAGTCCATAAACTAGATGAAAGAAATATCATTTCTGCATCTATGTAATGTTCTTTAAAGCCATAGGCTTCAACACTAGCTTGATGAAACTGTCTTTTTCTTCCTTTTTGAGGTCTTTCATACCGAAACATAGGACCCATGTACCAAAGACGAGGTGAATCAACTCTTAATAAATCGTTTTCTAAACCTGCCCTCACACACCCAGCAGTTCCTTCCGGTCTTAAGGCTAAATCTGTACCTTTTTTATCTTTAAAACTGTACATTTCTTTAGAAATTATTTCAGTAGAAGTTCCTACTGAAGTTAAGAATAGCTCTGATTTTTCAACTAGAGGAAATCTAACTTCTTGGTACCCATACGAATCAAAACTAGATCTCAAATGGTCTTCAACATATTGCCAGATTTTAACTTCTGAAGGAGTTAAATCACTCATTCCTCTTATAGATTTTATTTTTGACATTTTCACTAAGACTTAAGTTGATTTAGCTATTAGAGACTTTTCTTGATTATCTTTGGTTTTCTTTCTAATTAATTTCTCTAGATGATTGACAAGATCCTTACTGTCAACTTTATGGTCAGGCACACCATTAATATAAACCAAATTTTGAGGACTAGCCCCAGTTACTCCAATGGAGACATGTTTTGATTCTCCAGGACCGTTAACATAACAACCAATAACTGCAACATCCAGATGTTCTTTAACATCTTCCAATCTATTTTCTAACTCGTTCATGGTTTTAATTACATCAAAGTTCATTCTTGAGCAACTGGGACAAGCAATAAAGTTAATTCCCCTTGATCTCAACTTCAGACTTTTAAGAATATCGAAACCTACCTTTACTTCGTCTTCTGGTTTAGAAGCCAAAGATATTCTAATAGTATCTCCTATGCCGTCTAGTAATAAAGCACCTAAACCAATTGAAGATTTAACTGTCCCTGACCTAAAACCTCCAGCCTCAGTTATACCTAAGTGCAAGGGTTGATCAATTAATTTAGATATCTTTTTATAACTTTCAATTGTTAAAAATACATCAGAAGCTTTTATACTAAGCTTAAAATTTTCAAAGTTAAGGGACCTTAAAATTTCAACATGATCTAAAGCAGACTCCACCAAGGCATCAGAATTAGGTTCGCCATACTTTTTCTGCAATCTCTTCTCTAATGATCCTGCATTTACTCCTACTCTAATAGGAACATTGTAATCCTTTGCCGCTGATACTACTTGTTTAATTTTATCTTTCTTTCCTATATTTCCAGGATTTATCCTCAAACAATCTGCTCCCTTCTTAATAACGTCTATTGCCAGTTTATAATCAAAATGGATGTCAGCAATAAGAGGGATATCGGTCTCCTGTTTTATCTTCCCAAAAGCTTTTGAAGATTCTCTATCTGGAACAGAAATCCTTACTAAATCTGCACCAGCCTCTTTTATCCTATTCACTTGCGACAAGGTTGAGGTAATATCTTTAGTATCTGTGTTTGTCATACTTTGAACAGAAATAGGAGCTCCTCCACCTATAGGCACTTTACCTACCATGATTTGTTTAGTTTCTCTTCTGTTAATCTGACTTGAAAAATTCATTACAGGTCCCTTTGGGTAATACTATACAACTTACATTAGTTTCTTTATTTGTGATAGGGGCAAGATTAATTTGTTGTCTATTAAAGGTTAATTCTACATTAGGACTGTTGCCAATTAGAATTTTAAATGGGCCTTCACCCTTTAGGTTTATTGAAGATCCTGGTGTTACTAGCCTGTATTCCAATAAGGAAATCTTATCCTGTATTTCAATCCAACTTTCCCCAATAAAATTTAATTCTAGAGAATGGGTGATTTTATCTTCAGTTAAAAGCTGTTCTGTTTCTTTAGAAGGATGAGAACTAGGATTTAGTGACCTATTTGCTGGAGTGAGATTATCAATTTCAGGTAACTCTTCAGGTAAGCTTTTATTAGTTTCAATAATCCTTTCAGCAATTAATTCTTCTTCAGAAGCTTTACTATCAAGAGATCCAGATTTATCTTCACCATTCCAAAAAAAAGAGACTATAAAAAATATTATCAAGGTTGTTATAGTTATTACAAACAAAGAAGTGTAATTTTTCTTCCTCTTAGTTTTTGATATATTTCTTTTCCTTTTTTTTCTTTGATCTTTTAAATATCTATCATAACCAGCCAAAATTTCTTCTGGATCTAAGTCAAGCTTCTTGGAATAGGACCTTAAATAACCCCTTATGTAGGTAGATCCTGGTAGAGAAGAAAAATCATCATTTTCTAAGGCCTCAAGGTATTTCTCTGGTATCCCTAGTTCAGAAGATAATTTTCTGTATCCCCTTCTTCTTTTCTTCTTTCTTGCTTTACTTAGAATATGTCCTGAATAAAGAGTGTGAATTTCTTCAGGCATAAAAAGATTCTCCTGCTACTCTTGTGGAAAAAAATAAGAAATTTCTCTTTCTGCTGACTTTTCAGAGTCTGAACCATGGACAGCATTAGCATCAATAGATTCTGCAAAATCATATCTTAGTGTGCCTGGTTTGGCTTCTTGCGGATCAGTATTTCCCATCAGTTCTCTATATCTAGATACAGCATTATTGCCTTGTAATATCTGGACTTGGATTGGACCAGAAATCATAAACTCTATTAAAGCATTAAAAAAAGGCTTTCCCTTGTGCTCAATATAAAAACCTTCGGCCTCTTGGCTAGAAAGTTGCATGCGTTTCTTTGAGACGATTTTTAAGCCAGATTTTTTTATTCTAGAACAAATCTCATCAGTATGACCTTTAGACACAGCATCTGGTTTTACTATAGAAAGAGTATTTTGCATTTTTAAAACCACAGGTATCCTGTTGGCGGGCGCATTATACTTTCTTAAAAGAAAATAGTTAATCTAGTTCCTCTATCCAAGCCATTTGGATAGCTTCAAGAATTTTTTCATTAGACTTATTGTTTTCATCTTCAAAATTCTCTAATTCTGTAACCCATTTGTGTAGATCGGTAAAAAGAATATATCTAGGATCAACCTCTGGAAATTTTTCCATCAAGTCAAAGGCTATATCATGTATATCTATCCACTTCATCACAAACTCATTTAATTTCAGAGACCATGTTTATGGTGTACTTTGGTAGTTCTATCTCTAAATCTTCTGTGCCAACTACTATTTGACAGCATAATCTAGATTCTGGCTCAAGACCCCAAGCTTTATCCAGCATATCTTCCTCTGAATCTGAAGCCTCTTCTAATGAATTAAAACCTTTTCTGACAATAACGTGACAAGTAGTACATGCACAAGAGAGCTCACAAGCATGTTCAATTGGAATGTCATGATCCAAGAGGGTTTCACAAAGATCTTTTCCTGGGGAGATTTCCAATTCTTTTCCTTCTGGGCAAATTTCCTCGTGAGGATATAGCTTTACTTTTGTCATTTTTAAAAATAAAAAAGAAAAAGAAAAACTAATCTATTTCAAAGCTTTCACCGCAACCGCAGACAGCTTTCACATTTGGATTTAAAAATTTTACTTCTTCGTTTACGCCTTCAGAGACAAAATCTACGGTTGTACCTTTGAGATAATTAAAAGACTGTGGATCTATACAAACCCTTAAGTCTTCGCAGTTAAATACTAAGTCTTCCTCTTGAACTTCTGCAATAAAGTCCATGGTATAGGTATAACCAGAACAACCTGAAGCTTCTTCAACAGAAAACCTTATACCCGCATCAGCCTCTTTTGATGAAAGACTATTTTTAAAATGCTCTACAGCAGCACTCGATAGAGTGAAACCATTTGGATCAAAAGACTCTGCTTGACTCATTTTTTTATATCTTGGACTCGTAATCTTCTATGGCTTGTCTAATACTATCTTCAGCTAATACAGAACAATGAATTTTGATTGGTGGTAAATCCAATGCTTCAGCTATGTCAACATTCTTTATATTTTTAGCTTCTTCTAAAGTTTTTCCTTTTAACATATCTACCAATTCACTAGAAGAGGCTATTGCAGACCCACAACCATAAGTTTTGAATTTTACATCTTTTATTACATGAGAATTATCATTGGACTCACATTTAATCTGAAGCCTCATAACATCGCCACATGCTGGGGCTCCTACCATTCCCGTTCCCACATCACCCTCAGATGGATCCCATCTTCCAACGCTATTTTTTTCAGGTTCTTTTAAAGTTTTCTCAAACTTATCAATTACTTTCTTACTATATGCCATTATTTTTCTCCATTAATTAATGTTGAACCCATTCAACTTTATCTAAATCCACTCCATCCTTAAACATGTCCCAAAGGGGTGAGAGTTCTCTTAGCTGCATAACTGATTCTTTTACTAGATTGATCGTATAATTAATCTCTTCTTCAGTTGTAAACCTTCCTATAGCAAACCTAATGGAACTGTGAGCCAATTCATCTTTTAAGCCTAAGGCTCGTAATACATATGAAGGTTCAAGACTGGCTGAGGTGCAGGCTGACCCTGAAGATACCGCCACATCCTTTAAGGCCATGATTAAAGACTCACCTTCAACAAAGTTGAAGCTTACATTTAAAAACCCTGCAACCCTATCATCTATATGACCATTAAGATGAACCTCTTCTATGTCTTTTAACCCTTCCCAAAACTTATCTCGTAAAGATTTTATCTTTAGATTGTCTGAGTCCATCTCTTCCTTAGCTAGCCTGAAAGCCTCTCCCATTCCAACTATTTGGTGGGTTGGAAGAGTGCCTGATCTCATCCCTCTTTCATGACCACCCCCATGAATCATTGCTTCTAGTCTTACTCTTGGCTCTCTTCTCACAAAGAGGGCACCAACACCCTTGGGTCCATAAGTCTTATGTGCAGAAAAAGACATTAGGTCAATTTTTAGAGAAGCCAAATCAATAGGTACCTTGCCTGTGCTTTGTGCTGCATCAACATGAAAAACTATTCCTTTTTCTCTAGTTATTTCGCCCAGTTCGGCTATATTATTGATAACACCAATTTCATTATTAACATGCATTAAAGAAACCAAAATTGTTTCATCCTTAATGTTTTTTATTAACTCTTCTGTAGTAATTATTCCTGAACTATCAGGATCTAGATAAGTCACCTCAAAACCCTCTCTTTCAAGTTGTCTACAACTGTCTAAGACAGCTTTGTGCTCAATTTTAGAAGTAATAATATGTTTTCCTTTTTTTCTATAAAACCTAGCAGCCCCTTTAATGGCTAAATTATCAGATTCAGTAGCTCCAGAAGTCCAAATTATTTCTCTATGATCACAATTCACCAAAGAAGCTACATTTGCCCTTGCTTCTTCTACAGCTTTTTCTGCCTTCCAACCAAATTCATGAGATCTTGAAGCTGGATTACCATAATTGCCTTCCAAAGAAAGGCATTCTTGCATTTTAGTCACAACTCTTGGATCTGTAGGTGTAGTAGAAGCGTAATCTAGATAAATAGGTAATTTCATAAGTTTCAAATAGAAGCAATAACTGTATTTTGTTTTATATGGGTAGTTTCTTTAAGTAAAGGACTTTCTTCAACTACATCTAATAAAGATTTACTTGATAAAAATTCATTAATTTCACCATTAAGTTGTGACCAAAGCTCATGAGCAAGGCATTCTTTCCCTGAATTACAATTTGTATTGCCACGACATTGTGTAGTATCCATGTTTGTTTCAACAACTTGAACTATTTCTTTTATACTTATATCGCTACTTGATCTAGCTAATCTAAAGCCTCCTTTCGGGCCAGTAGTAGCTTCTAGAATTTCTGCTTTTCTCAAAACTCTAAACAATTGTTTTAGATAGGGTTCAGGTATATCTTGCCTCCTGGCTACTTCAGACAAAGAAACATAACAGAACCGTGATTCATTAATAGTCAAGTCTAATAAAGCAGTGACTGCATATCTTCCCTTGGTTGTAAGACTCATATATTATATTTTATATTTGTGATAAATTTTGTCAACAATAGAGAAATTTATGTACCTGCACAAATTTTGTACAGTAAATTTTTTTAATTTAAATGTTGGTAAAACAATCTAATTTATGTACCATACGCAATTAATGAAAAAGGTACATTATTAAAATAATAATAAAGTATGGATACTAGATATCTTTTTAAAAGGCATAATACTTGGTGGGTTAAAGTTGCAGTACCTAGGACCTTGAGGGAAGAACTAGGTTTTGATTTAAGAGCTTCTCTTAAAACCCATAGTTTGACTGAAGCTCAAGAAAAAAGATGGAATATAGTTGACAACCTCAAAGAGGAAATTGAAGGGGTAAAAAATAAAAGGAAAGCTGATATTTCAGTTGATGAAAGAAATAAGGTACAAGAGTACATTCCACCCACAAATACTTCGAACCCTCAGTACTACCACAAGGTAGTTGATTGCCAGTTTGCCTGCCCTGCTCATACTCCAGTTCCTGAGTATATTCGTCAAATTTCTCTAGGAAACTATAAGGAAGCCTATATGATCAATTGGGAGTCTAATGTATTTCCAGGAATATTAGGTCGAACTTGTGACAGACCATGTGAACCTGCTTGTAGAAGAACGAGAACACATGAAAAACCGGTTGCTATATGCAGATTAAAGAGAGTTGCCTATGACCGTAAAGGTGATACATCAAATCTTATACCAAAAATTCCTTTAAATAAGAATGGTAAGAAAATTGCTTTGGTTGGTGGAGGTCCAGCTTCTCTTACAGTAGCAAGAGATCTTCTATTTCTTGGATACGAATGTGTTCTATTTGAAAAGGATCCTCAAGCAGGAGGTCTCATGAGGACCAATATTCCTGCATTTAGACTTCCAGTAGAAGTTTTAAATGATGAGGTAGACCTGATAATAAACTTAGGTATAGAAACTAGGTTTAATACTGAAATAACTAGCATGAAATCTCTTCTAGAAGAAGATTTCGATGCCATTTTTGTAGGAACAGGCGCTCCAAGAGGAAAAGACCTAAATATTAAAGGAAGGCAAGAAGCCAAAAAAAATATACACATTGGTATTGATTGGTTAACTAGTATTGCTTTTGAGCATACTGACTCTATAGGGAAAAAAGTGTTAGTTCTTGGCGGAGGAAATACAGCTATGGATTGTTGTAGGTCCTCTCTGCGCCTAGGAGCTGATGACGTTAAGGTAGTTGTAAGGAGTCCTTTTGATCAAATGAAAGCTTCTGAATGGGAAATAGAAGAAGCAATGGAAGAACATATACCTATATTTGAAAACCATGTACCTAAAAAATTCCTTTTAAATGACGGGAAGCTGGTGGGTATGGAGTTTGAAAAGGTTGAAGCTATTTTTGATAAAAAAGGCAAAAGATCTTTAATTCCTACAGGTGAAGATCCAGTAATCTTTGAGTGTGATGATGTTCTTGTTGCTATAGGTCAAGACAATGCATTTGACTGGATAGAAAGAGACATAGGTATTGAATTTGGTGAATGGGATATGCCTATTGTGGATAAGATTACCTTTCAGTCTTCTCATCCTAAAATTTTCTTTGGTGGGGATGC
>CAZWMS010000007.1:0-50643 GCA_964635015.1 uncultured Gammaproteobacteria bacterium
GAAGTCTCGAGTATACTAATATTCCTGCATATCAAATTTATGATCAGAAAGTCCGGGAGCAAGGTACATTAGCTGGTAAAACAGCAAAACAAAAGATACCTGGATGGTTTTCTCAGTCTCCTACAATCGAAGGGTTAGCTAGAAAATTAAAAATTGATCCAAAAATCCTTAAACAAACTGTGGATGAATATAATAAGTTTGCAAAGAACGGAGAAGATCTTCATTTTCAAAGAGGCAAGACTTCTTATGACAGAATGGGAATGGATGATATTAAATTTGCTATGCAGCCTCTAGATAAACCACCGTTTTATGGTGCAGAAGTTGCACCTGGGGATCTGGGCACATCTGGTGGTTGCAAAGTAAATAAGTCTGCAGAAGTAATAGATGCCTTAGATAGGCCAATAAAAAGGCTATGTGCTTCTGGAAATAATTCAGGAGTTGGTTCTCCAGGTACAAGTTATGGAGGTGGGGGAGGAACAATTGGTCCAGCTTTAACTTTCTCTTTTATTGCAGGTAAGACGTTGAGTACACTAAAACCTTGGTCTTAATTTTTTTAACTAGGATTTTAATTTTAATAAATTATCTAACAGGTCAGGTAGTTGATCTAAATTTTCAATAAAAGCACTTGGAAATACTTCAAGATCAGTGATTCCAGCTTCTAATCCCTTTTCTAGACCTTCGAGAGTCTTCTCAATATTTGGTTTGCCATTTTCATCAAAACCCATTCTTAATTGACCTCTAACTCTTAATTCTTCAGGATCCTTTCCTGCCCTTAAGAAGCCTTCTTTAATAATGTTTACTCCAGATTTAATAAATTCTGGATTAGGTTGAATTGGAATCCAGCCAAGCCCAAATTTAGCAATTAAGTTTGCATTTGATTCATTTGCTACCATTCCAAACCATAAAGGAACTCCTCCTTCCTGTTTTGGTAAGGGAACAGAGTAAATATTATTAAAAGAGAAATGCTTTCCTGAAAAATTTGCTGGCACATTGGACCAAAGCTGTTTGCACACCTCTAGTTGTTCTGATAATACACTCAATCTATTGTCAAATTGTATATTTGAGGCATCATATTCTTCTTTTTGCCATCCAGTTCCTACTCCTATTTCTAGTCTTCCGTTAGATAAAACATCTAGCGTTGCGCATATTTTTGCCAATAGAACTGCAGATCTAAGGGGCGCTATTACAACTCCAGTGCTCAACTTTATATTACTTGTAACTGCAGCTACTCCAGATAATACAGTTAAAGGTTCAAACCAAGGATATTCAAAAGGTACTGGAAAATCTCCAAAAGGATATTTATCAGTTCTTTCTCCCATTACAACATGATCTGTAATAGTGATGTAGTCTACCCCTTTTTCGTCAGCTAATTTCGCTGCTTCCAGGTAACATCTAGGGTCTCCTTCTGAGAAATTTTCAAGACCAAAAAGACCTATTGCAATTCTTAATTTTGACATTTATCTCTCTCCTATTTAACAATCTAAATACGGAAACCTCCGTCTAAATAAATAGTTTGACCTGTAATGTAATTAGCTCTATTCGAAGACAAGAAAATAACAGCATCAGATACATCTTCAGCTGACCCAAGTCTTTTTAAAGCAGTATTATTCTTTGCTGCTTCAATGTATCTTTCGTCATATTCAGTATCTTTTATTCTTAAAAATATACCTGCTTCAATTATTCCAAGTTGAACACTATTAGCCCTTATACCATTTCTTCCTTCCTCTCTAGCTAAGCCTGTTATTAATGCATCAATAACAGCTTTAGGAGCTACTGATAGAACATCTTTAGTAGGCCATCTAGATAAACCTATAGAACTTATTGTTGTATAAGAGCCGCCATTTTCTTTCAGTAAAGGTAGGCTGCTTTTAACTAGGTTAAAGAATCCATCTGAATCATTATGCATAACTTCTTCCCACTCTTCATAAGTTAAAGAATTTATCCATCGCATTCTTATATCTGCTCCAGTAGCATTAACTATGCTATGCACTTTAACTTTTGAATTTTTCATTTCTTCAAAAAAATTCTCAACTTTGATTCGATCTGTGAGCGATAATTGGTGACTTTCAATAATTCCACCATTTTCACTAACTTCCTTAACCAACATTGAGGCATTTTCTTCATTTTTAAAATAAGTGAATATCACGGGAACATTGTTAGAAATAAAGTTTTTGCAGACTGATTCACCTATGCCACCACTCCCACCTATTACAATAGCCGATCCTTCAGGAAAAAGTGGTCTCTTCTTTATTTCACTTACTGTCTTAGACATAGGTTAAAACTTAATAGTTCTAGAATGTATTTAGTACTCAATATACACATTTTTAATTTATTGCGATACCATTGGTTTCGTATACATGAACTAGTTTAAAAGTAAGTATTTAACAAGGGGGATATAGGAAATTATGTTAGAAGAGAAGGTTGTCATGATATCCGGAGTAGGGCCAGGGTTAGGAAGAGAAATGGCTTTAGGAGCAATTAGGGAAGGTGCGAAGGTTGCTATTGGGTGCAGAACTCAAAGTTTTCTTGAAGAGTTAAGTAAAGAAATTAAAGATTTAGGTGGAGAAGTATGTGCTGTTAAAACTGATATATCCAACTCAGATGACACCCAAAAATTTATAAACCAAACTATTGATCAGTTTGGCAAAATAGATGCTTTAATCAATAACGCCATTGCAGGATATGAGCTTATTCCTTTTGAAGAATCAAATTTAGATTCTTGGAAAGAAGCCATTGAAGTTATGCTCTATGGATCGTATAACACTACAAAACAAGTTATTGATCCCATGAAATCTAATGGAGGAGGCGCTATAGTGATGATAAATAGTATGGTAGTTAGAAAACCAATTCCAAATCATTCTGACTACGCTACTTCGAAAGCGGCTATGAGAGGACTTGCTAATTCTTTGGCAATTGAGTTGGGTCCTTACAACATAAGAGTTAACTCTCTTTATATGGGTTGGATGTGGGGACCTGCAGTTCAAGGCTATATTCAACAAACAGCTAAGGAGCAAGGAATATCTGAAAAGGACTTAATTGCAGGCATAACTTCTAATATACCTCTTGGAATTATCCCTGAAGATGGAGATTGTGCAAATGCTGCTCTTTTCTTAGTTTCTGATCTCTCAAAGGTTATTACAGGGGCAGGAATAGACGTAAATGGAGGGGAAGTAACCTTTTAGATAATTTTTAATTAGAAGAAGAATAAGGAGAACCTATGAAGGCTTATGTTTTTGGTTTGTTATATATGGAAAGTTGGGAGTGGTACGAGAAATATCATCCTGAAACTGCTAAATTAATTTCTCTTCATGGAGGTAAGTATCTTGCTTCAGGTGTTAAACCTGACATGAAAGAGGGCGAGATTCAGCCAAGCGCTTATGTGTTGCTTGAATTCCCTGATTTAGAATCTGCTGAGAAGTGGTATGAAGATCCCCAGTATCAACCTTTGATTGATTTAAGAAATAGTGGAGGAAGATCTGAGATATTTGTTATACCAGGTGAAACAGGAACTTAAACATGAGTAAACCTAATAAAGAAATTTCTGAATGGGTAGCTGATCCAGAAGAATCAGATTTAATGTTAAGAACTGTCGGAGATTTGCTTGTCGAGTCTGCTATAAATTGGCCTGAAAAAGAAGCCATTGTGTATGGGCACCAACCGGAGGTTGGTGATATTAGATGGACTTATAAAGAATTAAACGATAAGACCACAGTTATAGCCAAAGGATTATTGGAATCAGGTTATAGACCTGGTGAATCAATTGCTGTTTGGGGCCCAAATCATCCCGAATGGATTCTTTCTGAATATGCAATTGCAAAAGCTGGATTAAAGTTAGTTACTCTAAATCCTTTGTATAAAGAAATGGAACTGGAGTTTGCTCTAAATTCCTCAAAAGTTTCTGGAATAATCCATGCTGATACTATTGGTGGTGAAGAAATAAAAAAAGCTATTGAATCTATCAGAGACAAAGTACCTTCACTACAAAGTATTCACTCTTTTACTAAAGGCATTGATAGTCTGGTGAATCTAGGAAAGGGCAGTAGTATTAACTTACCCCAAATAAATCCAGAAGATATATTTATGATTCAATACACTTCTGGAACCACTGGGGTTCCTAAGTCTGCTCAGATGCAACATCAATCTTTAATTACTACATCTAGAAATAGCCACATTCGTTGGCAAATTGGTGTAGGTGATAAAGTTTGTCATGGCTTCCCTTTATTCCATATAGGGGGTTCAGCTTGTATGACTTTAGGGGCTGCAGTAAGAGGAGCTGTTTCTCTTCCTCTTTTTATATTTAAAGCCCAAGCAACCCTAGACATTATAGAAAAAGAAAAATGCTCAGTTTTTATTGGTGTTCCTACAATGTTAATTGCCATGTTGGAAGACCCTACTTTTGAAAAAAGAGATTTTTCGAATTTCAAATGCATTATAGTTGGTGGTGCTAATCCACCTCTTGAGCTTTTAAGAAAGTGTGAAAATGCCTTCGGAGTAGACATGATAAATGGTTATGGTCAAACTGAAACTTGTGGAGTTACCGCAACAGCTCTCCCTTCCGATACTGCAGAAAGAAAAGCCATCGCTGGTTTGCCTATGCCTGGAGTTTCTGTCCGCATACTAGATAAAGAAAATGAAATTGTGCCTAATGATATACCTGGAGAGCTTCATTACAAGGGACCGGGTTTAATGAAGGGGTATGGCAATCTTTCAGATGGAAGTTCAGGTATTAACAAAGAAGGATGGTTTCCTACAGGTGACTTGGCCACCATGAACGAAGAGGGTTATTTAAATATCGTAGGCAGAGCTAAAGAAATGATAATAAGGGGAGGAGAAAATCTATATCCCATTGAAATTGAAAATTATTTGCTTCAACATCCAGGAGTACTAGAAGTTGCTGTATTAGGTCTAAAGGATGAGAAATATGGAGAAGAAGCTTGTGCTGTCATAAGAAGAGACGCTTCTAAGCTTAATAATGAAGAAGAACTGAGGTCTTGGTGCAGAAAAAAGATATCTAGATGGAAAATACCTAAATATATATTCTTCCAAGATAACTTTCCTATGACTCCTTCTGGAAAAATTAAAAAATTTAAACTTCAAGAAAAATATTTAGCTCAACTAGGCCTAAATAATATATAAACAATTTTAACGAAACAGCTAGTTTTGAAATAGGTTTAAACTTGTGTATGATTGGATAACAAACATCCTTTAAGGGGAAAAATTATGAAAATGAGAAACTTTGGATTATTTCCAACAGGAATACTTTCAGTATGTCTTGCATTTACTATGACCCAGATGTCTTTTACTCTTTCTGCAGCAGAAGAAACTCAAGGTTTAGAAGAAATCGTGGTCACAGCAAGAAAGAGGCAGGAAAGTTTACAAGATACTCCTGTGGCTGTAACTGCCTTCACTGGTGAAGAACTTGAACAGAAAGGTATAACTAATTTAGTCGATCTTAGTGGTTTTGCACCAAATTTAAATATTGGCTCTAGTGGATTTGCAGGAGCAGGAAATTATAGTTCTGCTATAAACATAAGAGGGTTAACCCAAGTAGAATTCCTTCCGCATTTAGATCCTGCCGTTGGTATATATATTGACGGTGTTTATTTTGGTAGAGCTGTAGGATCTGCAATGGAATTAGTTGATTTGGAGAGGGTTGAAGTTTTGAGAGGTCCCCAAGGAACGCTTTTTGGAAAGAATACCATTGGAGGAGCAATTAACTTAGTTTCAAAAAAACCTTTAGGAGATAGTTCAGGCTATGTTGACCTTATAGTAGGCAGTGGCTCAAGAAAGGATGTTAGGGGATCTTATGATGCTTCCATTTCAGATAATCTTTCAGCTAAATTTTCTGTTTCAGTCAAAGATGGTGGAGAATGGGGAAAAGCATTAGATTTTGCAACTAAGAATCACGTGGCTGACCTTGGAGGAAAAGATTCTACTTCATTTAGAGCTGCTTTCTCTCTTCAAGCCTCAGAAAATACAACAGTAGATTTTATTTTAGATAGTACTGATAGGGATGACCAACAATCTGTTAATGGGTTGATATTTTTAGATCCAGCAGCAGGAGCTGGTTTAGGAGGCTTGTGGTTAGCTTTAGTAGGCGGCCCTACAGGTCAACCCCTCTTACCCGGTTACATTTCTGGAGATCCTGATGTAACCTACAGCTCTACCCTTCCAAATGAATTAGAAGTTACTGGAGTTAATTTAACAATTTCCAGTGAACGTGAATGGGGCACCTTCAAATCCATAACTTCGAGAAGAGATATGGAGGCTAAATTTGGAAGAGATGGAGACGGACCAGTTCTTTTTTCTCAAACATTTGATATAAACGATCAGGACCAGACTAGTCAAGAATTTCAGTTTAGCGGGCAGAGTGGAGACTTAGATTGGATAGTTGGAGCTTTTTATTTTGATGAATCCTACTATGATCATAATGATGTTTATCAAGGTCCAGGTATGTATCAAGTCCTGGAGATGATACCCGTTCAGTTACCCGGTTTCCCTTGCGCACCTCCATGGTTAGCACCTGGATGCCCTGGTAATCCTATTAATGTTGCTCTTGATATCCAAATTGATGTTACCAATCAAGTTGACACAGAAAGCACAGCTTTCTACTCACAATTCACTTACGCAATGACGGATAAACTGAATGTAACTGCTGGAATAAGGGTTACAGAAGAAGAGAAAACTGTTTTTGCTAATCACTATAAACCTGCAAGCCAGACTACCATAATAAATACTACCAAGTCAGAGGACTGGTCAGAAACTACTACTATGTTTTCTATGGATTACCAAGTAAATGAAGACCTTATGGCTTATGTTTCCTTCTCAGAAGGTTTCAGAAGTGGAGGATTTAATCCTAGACCTGTAGGAGATTTCACAATGGCTCCTTTTGGACCAGAAAATGTAGAAACTTTAGAGTTAGGTTTTAAGTCAGAATTTGCTGATAGAAAGGTTAGATTAAATGGAGCTTTCTTTTCTAGTGATTACAAAGATTTACAGTTTTCTATAAATCAATTCAATCCTCAGACAGGAACTTTGGAGTTATTGGTTGGAAATGCAGCTGAAGCTGAAATAGATGGATATGAACTAGAGCTACTGGCACTAGTATCAGAAAATCTTACTTTCCGAGCATCTTTGGGTAAGACTGATTTTGAAATAACAAAATTATATCCTGGAACTTCAGCTGAGATTAGTTTAAATACTAAGAATGCATACACACCTGAAAATAACTCAGCATTTAGCTTGATATATAATGCTCCAGTTCAAAATGGTTTGACTAGTTTTAGAGTTGATTATGCTCACCAAGATGAGAGTTTTGCTGATATGATGAACACTCCACAACTTGAGGTAGATGCTCATGATATGGTAAATGCAAGGTGGGCTTATGAATCTGCAAAAGGTTGGACTGTAGCTCTTTTTGGAACGAATCTAACTGATGAAAGATATATAGTTGGTGGAACTTCTAATATTAATTCTTTTGGTCATGCAGAAGCTACTTATTCTAGGCCAAGAGAATATGGAGTTTCTCTAAGAATGGATTTCTAATTTTATAGATTCAAAACCTTATACTCACAAAAATTATGGATTACAAGAAATATAAAGATCTTACTGTAAAGAAAGCAGATAGGATATTAACTATAACTTTAAATAGGCCTGATGATCTGAATGCAGTAAGCGAAGATCTTCATAATGATTTGTCTACTATTTTTATAGACACTGAATATGATGATGATGTTGATGTAGTCATATTAACAGGTGCAGGGAAAGCTTTTTGTGCTGGAGGTGATCTTAAATGGTTACTGAGGGTCCATGGTAATCCAGTAGAGACTGCTTACACTATCAATCATGATAGAAAAATACAGAATGCAATGTTGGATATGGAAAAACCAATCATAGCGAAAGTTAATGGACCTGCTATCGGATTAGGCTGTTCTTTAGCTTTATTTTGTGATTTTATTTATGCTACTCCAAGATCAAAATTTGCTGACCCTCATGTTTCTGTGGGACTTGTAGCTGGTGATGGGGGCTGTGTTATTTGGCCTCAGCTAATTGGTTATGCAAGAGCTAAAAAATATCTATTAACAGGTGCCCAAATTGGAGCTGAAGAGGCTTTAGATATAGGTCTTATAACAGAAGTTATTGAAGAAGATAAAATTAATGAGGAGGTTCAAGCTTTAGCAGAGAGACTTAGAGATGGTGCAAAATATTCAATTAGATGGACCAAAACTTCTATTAATGCAGGCCTCAAAATTATGGCAAATTCGATAATAGATAGGGCAGCTGCTTTTGAGAACATCACTCAATTAATGGAAGACCATAAAATAGCTTTGGAAGCTTTTGCAAAAAAAGAACAACCAAAGTTCAAGCAAAAGTGAATTAATTTCCTTTTTACTGTGAAGGAGCATTGAATGAAGACACTAGTAATAACTGGTGCCAGTAGCGGCATAGGGCTAGAAACAGCTAAAGTATTCCAGAATGAGGACTACTCCATAGTCAATCTATCAAGAAAAAAAATACCTTTAGATGGTTCTACTCACTTGGAAACAGATTTATCAGACAGCAAAGCTCTTGAGAATAATTTACATAAGGCAGTTAATTTAGTTAAAGATTCAGATCAGATTTGTTTGGTTCACAATGCCTCTAATATGGCAAGCGATAATGTGGAAGAGATAGATGCTGATCAAATGCGTGGAGTTTTTGAAGTAAATCTTGTTGCTCCTGCGATATTGAATAGAGCTTTACTTCCCTTAATGAATGCAGGTTCTTCAATTATTTATATTGGATCTACTCTCTCTGAGAAGGCAGTTCCACATATGGCTTCGTATGTTACTTCTAAACATGCAATGGTCGGTCTTATGCGAAGTACTTGTCAGGATCTTTTTGGTAAATTTGTTCATACAGTATGTGTTTGCCCTGGAGCAACTAGAACAGAAATGTTAATGAAGTATGTTGGAGGTGATGAGTCTGCATTGAAGCTTATGGCAAAGACCTTAAGTGAACAAAGGTTAATTGAACCAGTTGAGATAGCTAGGACAATTCTTTTTTGTGCACAAAACTCAGTTGTAAACGGTTCTGTAATACATGCAAATTTAGGTATATTAGAAACATGAATCAATTTCAGGAACCAGAACATGTGACTATGCTTAGAAATACTCTAAGGCAATTTATAGAAAAAGAAATGCCTAGAGATAAAGTAAGAGAATGGGATAAGGATGATTACTTTCCAAGAGAAGTATTTAAAAAATTAGCTGATTTGGGAGTAACTTCTTTAACAGTTCCCGAAGAGTATGGAGGGAGCGGAAAAGATATGATAGCGACTATAGCAGTCATAGAAGAACTCTGTACACGTAGTTTGGGAGTAGCCTCAGGATACATATTTTGTGCTTGTTACGCTGGATTAAATATAGCTGAAGTAGCAAGTGAAAAACAAAAAGAAGAACTTCTTCCAAAAGTAGCAAAGGGAGAGTTGCTTTTTTCATATGGAATAAGTGAGCCTGATGTAGGAGCAGATGTAGCTAGTGTCAAAACTAGAGCTATTATTGAAGACAAAGAAGTTGTTATCAATGGTACGAAAAGATGGTGTTCAGGTCCTAATGTAACTGACTTTATCTATACCATCGTAAGGAGCGGTCCGGAGGAAGAAAGGTATAAAAACCTTTCAATAATTTTAATTCCTCCAGATCTTAATGGAATAACAATAGAACCTCAGGGCACATTGGGGCAGAAGGGAGTAGGTGGAACTTGTGATGTCACCTTTGATCAAGTAAGAGTTCCAATTGAAAATATAGTTGGAGGAAAAGAAGGTTGGAATAATGGTTGGAGTAAAATAGTCAGCACTGGACTTGATGTAGAAAAAATAGAAGTTGCTGCAATGGCATTAGGAATTGCTCGAGCTGCAGTTGAAGATGCTTGGCAGTATTCCCAAGAAAGAATTCAATTTGGCAGACCAATATGTCACAACCAGTCTGTAAGACATATGCTTTCTGAAGCAAAAACTAAACTTGAAGCATGCAGATTAATGACTTATCAGGGTGCCTGGTTGGCAGACCAAAATATAGAAGGAACTGTGCAAATGTCTATGGCTAAGTTATTTGTTACAGAAACAGCATTAGAAATTGTACTTGATTGCCAAAAAATACTTGGTGCATATGGTTATGTAAAAGATTTTGATATGGAAAGATATGTAAGAGATATGTTGGCTATGCCAATATTAGGTGGTTCTTCTGCTATTCAAAAAAACAACATTGCCAATAGACTAAAATTACCTAAGTAGGAAGATGCTAAAGGATAAAACTGCAATTGTAGGAATAGGGCAGACAGAATTTGCAAAAAGACTCGAAGAATCTGAACTGGAATTAGCTTGTACAGCCATTAATAAAGCTCTTGAAGATGCTGGTATAGAAGCTAATGAAGTAGATGCTTTAGGTAGTTTCACTTTTGAGGAGAATGATGAATTTGAAGTCGCAAGAAACTTGGGGTTTGGTGAGCTTCATTTTTGGAGCCAAGCTCCTTACGGTGGAGGAGCTAGTTGTTGTGCAATTGGACAAGTGGCGTTATCTATAGCTAGCGGTATTTCCAAGGTAGGTGTAGTTTGGAGGGCTAGGAAAAGAGGTGATCCAAAAAGTAGAATCTGGTCTCACACTGAAGATAAAGTTTTTGATCATTGGAAATGGTCCAGACCATCAGGGTTAGTTAGACCAGCTGATGAGAGCGCCATGTTAATGAGAAGATATATGCATCAATACGGGTATACAAGGGAACATTTGTCTTGTGTTGCTACAACTTTAAGAAAATATGCAAATAAAAATAGTTTAGCTTTTATGTATAAAAAAGAACTAACTAAAGAAGACTATATGAATGCAAGAATGATTTCAGATCCCCTTTGTCTTTATGATAATTGTTTAGAAAGTGATGGAGCTATCGCGGTAGTTTTAGTGAGTACAGAAAGAGCAGAAAAATTAGATAAGAAGCCTGCTTTAATTCATTCTTTTTCTCAAGGTATGTCATCCGAGCATCAGCTCATGACTGATTATCATGGTAGAGATCCTTTAAAAAGTTCTTCATATGTAACCTCAGAAAATCTTTGGAGACTTGCTGACTTTAAACCTAAAGATGTAGATGTTGCTCAAATCTATGATGCTTTTTCACCCATGATTCCGTTTTCTCTTGAGGCTTACGGTTTTTGTGGTGAAGGTAAGGCTCTTAGCCTTATTGGTGAAGGAGGCATTGCTAAAGATGGCCAGATACCTGTAAATACTTCTGGAGGAAGTCTATCTGAAGTTTATTTGCATGGAATGAACTTAGTTGTAGAAGGAGTAAGACAAATCAGAGGAGATTCTTCTTCTCAAATCCAAAATGCCAAAGTTTCTCTAGTTACAACATGTGATGCAACTCCTAACGGAGCTATTTTGTTTAGAGGTGAATAAGTGATTGAGAATATTCCCATTCCTGGTATCGAAGATTATGATAAAGGTTTTTGGAGCCATACTTCTAAGTCCCAGCTAGTTGTTCAATCTTGTTCACATTGCAATAAAGTTAGATTTCCACCCAGACCCATGTGTCCTTCTTGTCATTGCCTAGAACACAAATGGGAAAAAGTTTCTGGCAAAGGAGAAGTTTGGTCATTTGTTGTACCAAGACCTCCTTTACTTCCAGCTTTTGAGGAAATAAGCCCCTATGCTGTTGGTCTAATTTCTTTAGAAGAACATCCCTTTATAAGGATGGTAGGTAGATTAAAAATTGAGGAAGCCCAAAAAAATGACGATTTTGAGCTCATTAAAATTGGCTCTAAAGTAGAAGTAGCTTTTGAAAAATTAACTAAGGAAATATGTTTGCCATATTGGGTGATTAAGGAGAATTTATGAATATTAATTACAATCCTTATAGTAAGGAATTTTGGAAAGATCCATGGACTATTTATAAACAACTTAGGGATAATGACCCAGTACATTGTATGGAAGATTTTGGAGGAGCCTGGGCTCTTAGTAGATTTGAAGATATTTGGAATGCACATTTAGGTTCTTATAAAGACTACACATCTAGATTTGGAACATCTCCACCACCATTATTGTTGGGTGAAGATTCAGGTCCTGGTCATGTTTCTATTCCCACTAACGATGGCCAAGATCATCGTGATTACAGAAATACTATAGCTGAAAGATATACACAACCCTCCATAGCTCAAATGGAAAAAGATATTCGCAAACTAACTCAAGAAGAGTTAAAGCCTGCTCTGAAAACTGGAAAATTAGATATACATGAAGTTGCTAGAAGAGTTTCTCTGTTCACAATAGCTGATATGATTGGAATAGATAGAGAAGTAGCTCTTAAAGCTAGACATTTCATAGATATTTTTTATGAGAGAGACCCAAATATAGTCGGAGCAACTCCAAAGGGTCAAGAGGCATTTGGTCAATGTATGGGGTTAATGTTAGAAATGGCTGAAACATGGAGAAAGGATGTACCACCTTCTCCAAGTCATATAAACACATGGGTTAATAAAAGAGTTAGAGAAGATACCTTTATGACAAATGAGCAGATAGCAGGAAATACCAGTATGTTAATAATTACCGGATCAGACACTGTCCCTTTTAACACAGCAAATCTGTTCTTCTATTTAAATCAACATCCTCAACAATTAGAAATGATTAAAAAAGATTTTTCTTTAATACCAAATGCTTTTGAAGAATGTGTGCGATTTGATCATCCAACAAATATATTGGGAAGAAAATTAGTTAAAGATCTGGAGCTTCATGGAAAAAAGATGAAAAAAGGAGATGCTGTTATTTATCTTTACCAATCAGCTGGCAGAGATGAGCGAGAATTTAAGGACCCTGATGCCTTTGATATTCTGAGACCGACACCTACCAGAAACTTAAATTTTGGTCATGGCCCCCACAAGTGCTTAGGCCATCATTTAGCAAAATTGGAAGGTAGAATAATTATTGAAGAAATTTTAACTTCTATTCCTAATTACACTCTTAAGGAGAAGGAAGCTAAGAGAATGTTTGGGGAATTTTTACAAGGCTATAGACGTATGCCCATAGAGTTTGACCCTTCCTAGTTAAGGAATCCACTCTTCAGGATCTAATGTCCAAGGAGAGTTCGTTCCTTTTCCACTTTCATCAATAGCTATCTTTACTAAAGAAGAAGTTGCGATTTCGTTAGAGACCGAAATAGTTATTTCTATGAAAAACCAACTCCTAAAATCATCTATAGGTTCTTTACTAGTAACTTTTCCGTTAAATACCATAGTTTGATTAGGGCATATAGGTTTCTTTATATTGAATTGAATACTTCCAATACGACAAGAGGGGCCTAGTAAGTCAGTGAGATACTTACTAATCCATCCGTTGATCGTATAATTATTCATAATAATATCTGGAAGATTACCCTCTTCAGTAGCCCAGTTTTGATCGGAATGCAAAGGAGCCCAGTCTCTACTTGTTATCGCTCCCATCTGAATAGACTTGACTGAAGTTGTTGATTTCAATTCAGGCAGAGAAATCCCTTCACTTAAAGATAGTTTAGTCATTTTTTATAACCTAAAAAATGCATATTCTGTATGCCTACTAATTTATTCTTATGATTTTTGTAAATAACTTCTATGTTCCATTTTCTACCCGACCCGAGTTTAGTCTCTATCTCATCGCTTATTTCAACCAACTGTTGTTCAGAGGAAATTCTGTCACCCTCTCTTACTGGTTCATAAAATTTCATCTCAATATTTGTTACTATACCTAAAGGAAGATCAAGCGCTTCTTTTAATAGAAAATGGAGTTCCATCGGTCGATTAAGATTTTCCTTTTTTGGATCCCATTCATTATGAACTACCCAAGAGGGCAACATAGCAGGGGGTGCAATTAATCTACCAGTATAGGATTTAGCAATTTTCTCATCCCAATATAAAGGATTGCCATCCTCAACTGAAGCACAAAAATTTTGCCAGAGTCCCTTTTCTACAGTAATAACATTTTTTTCAGTGATTACTGTATTGCCAATCCAGCCTTTAACTTTCTCTGGTAAAGGTTTCATAAGTTCATAAGGGCAGATCTAAAGCTTTTTTTGCTATAGTATTTTTTTGTATTTCAGAAGTTCCAGCTCCTATTGTGTCTACTACAGTACCCCTGTATGACCATTCCCACTTTCCTTGTGCAATTGCATCCTTCCCGTCTTTATGAAACAAGCCTTCTCTGCCTAATATATCCATGGCCATATTCGCCATTCTTTGACTTAATTGCGTACTAAATAGTTTAAAGACAGCTGCTTCTACTGAAGGCACTTCATCTTTTATAGCTATAGATAAGACTTTCCTTTGTAATACCTTTGCCTTTTCAACATCAATTGCTAGTTCGACAATTTTATTTCTTACTTCCGGAAGTTCTTTAAGAGTTTTTCCATCCCTTTTTAATGTATTAACCAGATCCAAAATATTCTCAAACTTATGTTCTAAAGGTCCAATAGTATAAAAAGTGAATCTTTCATAATTTAGAGCTTCACAAATGTAAGTCCAGCCTTGATTTACTTCACCTACTACATAATCATCAGGTACAAAGACATCCGTTAAAAAAACTCCATTTGTATGATGCTCTCCCATAGTTTCTATAGGGTGCACCATTATTCCTGGGTCATTCATAGGAACTAAAAAAACACTTATTCCTTTATGTTTTGGTTGATTTGGACCAGTGCGTACTGCTAACCAATACCATTCAGCGAAGTGAGCAGAAGAAGTCCAGGTTTTTTGCCCATTAACAAGCCATCCACCCCTTTTTTTTTCTGCTTTTAGCCTTAGGGAAGCTAAATCAGACCCTGCACCGGGTTCGCTATATCCTAAAGCAAATTCTATGTCTGCATTGAGTATCTTAGGAAGGAATTCTTTTTTAAGTTTTTCTGATCCATGTCGAATTATAGTCTGTCCTACTGACCCTACACCTTTTCCAGGCGCTGGAGCACCTACAGAAGCAAGCTCTTCATTTAAGAGATAGTCATATATACCTGGTTTTTCTTGACCCCCATACTTTTTAGGCCATGACATTCCTAGATAGCCTTTTTTTGATAATTCTTTCATGAATGCTCTTCTTGGGAGGCTATCTACTTTGGTGGTTGCATCAGCTTCTCTGTTAGGAGCAAAAACAATGTCTGCATCTTTTTTATTTTGTTGTTGTTTAATAAAATCTCTAACTTCTTCGATAAAGTCTTGTTCTTCCTTAGTAAAATTAAAATTCATAGTAAAAATTAGGGACTTAATACTTTATCTCTATCTCCAAATTCATTTAGGACAATCAAGCGTCGCTCAACAATTCTCCAGCTATCATTGATTTTCTCCCATTTATCTTGATATTCTCCCCACATTTCGTATGTTTCTTTCTGGTTAGGGGCTTTTCCTACATGACCAACTTGAGCCGAACATTTACTTTCAGCAATATCTTGGCTTACTTGGATTCGAAAATTTCCAAATAAGTGTTGGGTAGGTCCACATCCATTTAAGCTATTCTTACACATCTCAATTATTTCTTCTCTAGAATTACATTCTATTTCAAGACCTATTTCCTTACTGCCATATACCGCCTTTGCTTCTTCTATAAATATTTCGTTCAAAGCTTCCCAATTTCTTTGATCTAGAGCAACTGCATAAGCTACTAACTTTTCTTCTATTTCAATTCTATCTAAGATCAAAACTTCTTCCTCTCCAAGGGCTATTTCTGCCATTTAAATAATCTTTTTAATTCTAAATAATACACATTATCAATTTATTGCGATACTATAAGTTTCGTAAATAATATTATTAAACTTTAGTAACTGTTTCCATATTATGAATAAAAACCTGGAGTTAAAAGTTGTTGAAAATTCTATTAAATTAGGTAGGCCACGAGATAATTCTAGAGATGAGGTAATCATTGAAGCAACACTTAGACAACTAACTTTATATGGTTATGAGGCCTTAAGTACTACTGAAATTGCTAAAGAAGCTAGAGTTAGTAAAGCAACTATTTATAGAAGATGGCCTTCAAAACGCTTTTTAGTTATTGATGCCTTTAAGACTCTACCTAAACTAGTTATACCAGATACTGGAAATTTTGAAGACGATTTGAAAGATTTATTAGCACAACTGAACTATCTTTTTACCCAAACTTATGTTCTTCCCGTACTTCAAATATTAACAGGAGAAATGTCACATGATGACTTACTCCAAGAAGAACTTTTGCCTTGGCTAGAAGAAAGGTATTACCCTGCAAAAGCAATTATTGAAAGAGCCTTAGAAAGAGGTGAATTATCAAAAGACTTAGATCTTGATATAGCACAATCGTTTGTGGTTGGACCTTTATTAACGATGGCTTCTTATTCAAGAGTCTCAATAGATGAAGAAGCAATAGGAAATCTATTTAACATTGTCCTCGAAGGATTGGGTCACAATCCAAAAAATCCTAAATAATTTAATTTATGGACCTAGAATTTAATCAAGACCAGGAGATTCTTAGGAATTCTGTCAGTGGAATGTGTTCTCAATTTGCTGATCTTAAATCCTTAAGAGAAATTGAAGGGAAAGAGCCTGGTTATTCTACAGAATTCTGGAATCAATTAATTAATTTAGGAATAACGGGTACTTGTATACCAGAAAAGTATACAGGGCTTGATATGGATTTACTTGATACATGTATTATTTATGAAGAATTTGGGAAGAACTTAGTTTTCTCTCCTCATTTTGTAAGTTGTTTTTTGGGGGCAAGTCTTATAGCAAAACTTGGGACAGAAAAACAAAAAAAAACTTTTTTACCTTCTTTGGTAAACGGTAAGATTATTTTGACAGTAGCTTGGTTAGAGGAAGGTTCTAGTTTTCATAAGAGGGGTATAAATATTTCACCAAAACAAAAGAAAGAACAAATTGTGCTTAATGGAAAAAAACAAATGGTTCCCTATTTTTCTGTATCACAATATGTAATAGTTTTGTGTAAAGAAAAAAATGGATTTATTTCATCTTATTTAGTGAATTCTAACGCAAAGGGTATAAGTTCTAGATATCAACCTAATCATGTTGGAGAAAATCTTCATGAAGTAAATTTCAAAGATGTTTCTATTAAAGAAGAAATGATTTTAGGAAATGGAAAAGACATTTGGCCACAATGGAAAGATGTCGTCGATGATGCTCTTGTTTTAATTGGAGCTCAAGCTTCAGGAGGAGCTGAAAAAGCTTTATCCTTAGCAGTTCAATATTCAAAAGAAAGAGAAGCTTTTGGGCAACCCATAGGAGGCTTCCAATCAATAGCTCATTATTTAGCAGATGCTCTAGTAGAAGTAGAAGCTAGTAAATTATTATGTTACGAAGCTGCATGGGCTAAACAGAATGGAAAAGAGTTAAGACGCCTAGCTTCAATGGCAAAGATACAGAGTTGTGAAACTTTTAGAGCAGTTGCCTCAGTTACGATCCAAATTTATGGAGGATTAGGGTTTACATTAGAAGCTGATCCTCAGCTATTCTTTAGAAGAGCTAAACACCTTCAAAACAGTCTTTGGGATTATTCCTATCTTCGAAACCAGCTATCTGAGGAGATATTAGGATAATGAAAATTCTTTCTGACAAGATAGCAATAGTTACCGGTGGGGCTAGAGGAATAGGAAGAGGTCACTGCCTCCACTTAGCTAAGTCCGGAGCCATAGTAGTTGTTAATGACATTGACAATGATGAAAGCAAAAAAGTAGTTAAGGAAATTCGATCTAAAGGAGGTATAGCTAATTTAGATTCTTCAGATATATCTTCAAGGAAAGGATCAGAGAACCTTATAAAAGGATGTATAGATAGATATGGGACTGTTGATATTCTGGTAAATAATGCAGGTATTTTGAGAGATAGAACTTTCTTAAAAATGACGGATGAAGAATTTGACGATGTTTGGAAAATCCATGTAAAAGGAACTTTTTGGTGCTCTCAAGCTGTATCTAATTTTATGAAAGAAAATAAGACAGGTGGATCAATAATAAATACTACTTCGGGTGCTCATTTTGGTAACTTTGGACAAACTAATTATTCTGCAGCTAAAGGGGCTATTGCATCTATGACTTACACTCTGGCCATTGAATTAGCAAAGTATGGAATTAGAGTAAATGCTATAGGTCCTACAGGCACAACTAGAATGTCTGATACATTTAATAAAAGTTCCAATGCTGAAGGAAGAGCAATTTCCTTTATAGATCCTACTTTAAATGGGCCTCTAGTAGTCTTTCTTTGTAGTGAGAAAGCGGTTTCCATAAGTGGTCAGGTATTTGGATGTGGTGGAAATCGTTTAGCTCTCATGGTTCAACCGCACTACGGAAAAACTCTTGAAAAGGAAGGAGGATGGTCAGTAGAAGATATAGAAAAAAGTTTATTGAAAGAATTAGCGCCAGAATTTGGCCCCCTTGGCATGTTGTCTTTACCCTATCCTTTCTCAGATGGGGTCAAAATATCCAGCAATGAATAAAGTATAAAAGAGAGGAAATATGAGTTTTACTACAGTTAAATATGAAGTCTTAAATAAGGTTGCAATTATCACACTAGATAGGCTTGAACAGCATAATGCAGTTAATAGTGTTATGTCTAAAGAGCTTCCCAAGGCGTGGAAGACCTTTAAAGAGGATTCTTCTGTGGTAGTGGCGATTATTACAGGTTCAGGTGAAAAAGCATTTTGTACTGGAGCTGATCTAACCGATTTACCAGATATGAATGATGAGCCTGGGAAAGCATCTTTAGATTCAATAAAATGGACTTCTTTACAGAATGATGTATGGAAGCCAGTAATATGTGCAGTAAATGGGATGACTTGTGGAGGTGGGCTACATTTCATAGCTGATAGCGATATAATTATTGCTTCTGATAATGCTACCTTCTTTGACACTCACGTCAAAGTTGGACTTGTAGCAGGTTTAGAACCTGTTGGTCTTAGCAGGAAAATGCCCTTAGAAGCAGTCTTACGTATGGCAATGGTTGGGGGAGGTGAAAGAATGCAAGCGGAAAAAGCTTTGGCCTTAGGTATGATTGGAGAGATAACCCCTCACAATCTACTCATGGAAAGAGCTAAGGAAGTAGCTGATATGATAAAAGTACACTCACCTTCCGCTTTAGCTAGAACAAAGAAGGCAATTTGGCATTCCAAAGAGAAAGGTTTAAAGGAATCTCTTGACTATGCTTGGGATATGATATCTGAACAAAATGTTCATCCTGATTTTGAAGAAGGAGGAAAAGCATTTATCGAAAGAAGGCAACCTAAATGGGAGCCAATAGATTTTTAATCCTCTTATGACTTATTCAGAAATAAAACATGTGATTAATAATCGCAAATCTATGATTACGCTTAATAGGCCCTCTAGACTCAATGCATATACTCCTGATATGGGTGATGAAATTATCGCTGCCTTTAGAGAAGATGTGATAGATAGTAATGTAGATGTGATTATTCTTAAAGCTTCTGGAAAGGGTTTTTGTGCCGGAGCTGATAAAGATTTTCTGTTGGGAAACAAAGTAAGCAAAAAAGGCATTAAATTAGGAAAAGATGAATTCATAACTTCGTTTGTAAGAGAACTTTCAAAATGCCCTAAACCTTTAGTAGCCGTTGTCAACGGCGTAGCTGTTGGTATTGGAGTAACCATGATCCTCCCCTTTGATATTAGAATTGCTAGTGCAGAAGCTTCTTTTAGCTTCCCTTTTACAAAATTGGGTATTTTACCTGGTCTAGGCAGTAGTTATTACCTCCCTGCTTTAGTAGGAGCCTCAAAAGCTAAAGAATTAGTCTTAACTGGTAGTACTATAGATGCTCACGAAGCTCTTAGGATTGGTTTAGTCAACAAGGTTGTGGCTTCTAAAGATTTGGTAAGTACTTTAGATTCAATCTCAAAAGAAATAAGTGCAAGTAACCAAAAAATAATATCTTTAGCCAAAGAGATGTTTAATGATTTAGATACAAATTTGGATGTAGCAATACAAAGGGAAAAAGAATTTATTAAAGATGCATTAAAATGAACATAGGAGAAAAGCATGGAGATTAAGTCATTAGGGTATTTAGGTATTAACTCCAAAGACCCCTTATCTTGGTTAAAGTTTTCTACTGAGATAGTAGGCATGATGCCTGCAAGAGCAGTCCCAGGAGAAAGTTGGGGTATGCCTACAGACCCAGATTTTAAAATTGTTAGTGGTGGAAAGGGCATTGCTGACGATGGTTCTGTTTATCTTAAATTAGATAAGCATCAGTGGCGCATTGGAGTGCATCCTTCTGAAGAGGAAGGCATATCTTATATAGGTTTTGAAGTTGAGAGTGAAACTAAGTTAATACAGGCCATGGAAAATTTGAAAACTCAAAATATAAAAGTTACTAGAGGGTCTGACGAAGAAGCTAATGCACGAGCAGTTACTGGATTAGCAATATTACAAGACCCTACAGGAAATCAAGTAGAGCTTTTTTATGAACCCACTATAGATTATAAGTTCTCTTCACCAATCTCAGGTCAGCATTTTGTTGCTGATCGATTAGGTTTGGGGCATGTAATGATATTTGCTGCAGATTTAATCAAAACCTATGATTTTTATACAAAGACATTAGGTTTTAAGCTAAGTGACTACATTAGCTATATGGGAGGAGACGGCGCTTGGTTTGTAAGATGTAATCCAAGGCATCACAGTGTCGCTTTAGCCAGGTATGGAGATGTTAATGGGGTTCATCATATTATGTTTGAACTGAATACTATCGATGATGTTGGCAAAGCTTTTGATAGAGCTCAATCAGCGGGCATAGAAATATCTGCTACTATTGGAAGACACGTAAATGATGGAGCTTTCAGTTTTTATATGAAAGGTCCTAATGGTTGGGATGTAGAGATTGGAGCAGAGGTAATAAAGATTACTGATGATAATTTGTGGACTCCTAATCAGTTTGTAGAAGGAGATACTTGGGGTCATCATGGAATTATGCAATCTGTTGAAGAAGTGAGTTTAGACCAAAAGAAATAATTTGATAGCAATAATATGGTTAAGGTAAATTTAAGAAATGGCGCTTTAGATTTAGGTATAGTCACTAATAATATAGATAAAATGCTTACTTTCTACTCAGAAACTTTAGGATTTGAGAAAGTAGGTGAAGTTCCTTTTCCAGGTTTAGGGGTTGTGAATAAATTAGATTGTGGAAAGTGTCAAATTAAGATTTTAGCTCTAGAAAAACCCCCTAATAACGAAAATATTAAAGGTGATTTTACAGCTTCATCAGGATTTCGTTATTGCACAATGAATTTAACTAATTTAAAGGAAGTGGTGAATTCTTGTATAACCTCTAATCAAAAGGTTGTAAATGAGCCTATGGAAATAAGATCTAATGTTTGGGTTGCTATAATACAGGATCCGGATGGAAACCTTATTGAATTAATGCAAGACGGAACCATTGATGAGTAAAGTAAACAAAGATTATCAGTTACAAGATAAATACCTTCTTGAATCAGGAAGAATCTTTTTAACGGGTACCCAAGCTCTTGTCAGATTACCTCTTATGCAGAGACAAAAAGACTTGTTGGAAGGACTAAATACAGCTGGTTATATCTCTGGTTATACAGGTTCTCCTTTAGGAGGTTATGATCATGCATTAAACCAAGCATCAGATTTACTTAAAGACAATCATATAGTTTTTCAACCTGGGATAAATGAAGATATGGCTGCTACTGCTGTACATGGTTCCCAGCAATCTAACCTAATTGATAATCCAAAATATGATGGAGTTTTTAGTGTTTGGTATGGAAAGGGTCCTGGAGTAGATAGATCTGGAGATGCGCTTAAACATGGTAACTATGCAGGCACTTCCAAGCATGGGGGAGTATTAGTACTTGCTGGTGATGATCATGGAGCAAAATCTTCTACTACATCTCATCAAAGCGATCATGCTTTTATCCACTACGGGATACCCACATTAAATCCTGCTACTGTTCAGGATTATTTAGACTTCGGAATGTATGGTTGGGCAATGTCTAGATATTCTAGTTGTTGGATAGGAATAAAATGTGTTACTGACACTGTTGAAAGTGGATCTTCAGTTGATATTAGCCAAGATAGACTTCAAATTAAGATTCCTACAGACTTTTCTTTTCCCGACGAAAATTATCATATCCAGTGGGGTTTTGCACCAGCTGCTTCTGAAGTTCGTCTTTTTCAGATTCGTTTGCCAGCAGTAGAAGCTTTTGTTAGAAATAATAATATCGACAAAGTCATCTTGCCGAGTACTAAAGGACTTGCAATAGTAACCACTGGGAAGGCTTATCTTGATGTTAGACAAGCTTTAGAAGAGTTAGGACTGGATGAGAAAAAATCTCAAGAGAAGGGTATCTCCTTATATAAAGTAGGAATGACTTGGCCTCTTGAGCCTTCTAAAATTACTCAGTTCCTTGAAGGACATGAAGAGGTATTAGTAGTAGAGGAAAAGAGGCCAATAATTGAAGACCAACTGGCTAAAATTTTATTCAATAAAACCCTAAGACCCCGCTTAGTAGGAAAAAATGATGAAAAAGGAAATATCTTATTACCAAGCGATGGAGAATTGTCTCCAAGTTTGGTAGCTCTAACTATAGGCAATAGATTATTAAGATTAAAACAAGATACTAAATTAGAAGAAAAACTTACTTCAGTTCAAAATTTTCTGGATGGATTAAATTCTTCAGGAGGGTCTGATTTAATACGACTTCCCGGTTTTTGTGCAGGTTGTCCGCATAACACTTCCACAAAAATACCCGAAGGAAGTATTGCTTTTGGAGGAATTGGTTGTCATGGAATGGCTACTTTCTTGCCTGAAAGAAAAACCCTTACCCTGTGTCAGATGGGAGGAGAGGGTGTGATGTGGACTGGTATAGCTCCATTTACTGAAACTAACCACTTATTCCAAAACTTGGGTGATGGAACTTATTATCATTCAGGTATATTGGCTTTAAGATCAGCTGTAGCTTCTGGCGCAAATATTACTTATAAGATTCTAGTAAATGATGCTATTGCTATGACTGGAGGACAAGAAATAACTGGAAAAGCTAAAGTGGATGAACTTAGTTGGCAGGTTTACTCTGAAGGTGCAAAAAAAATAGCAGTTGTTTCTGATTATCCCGAGAAATATCCATCTTCCAGCAAATTTGCTCCTGGAGTAACTGTCCATCATAGAGATGAAATGGATATGATCCAGACCGAATTCAGAGAATGTGAAGGGGTTTCAGTTATTATCTATGATCAGTATTGTGCTACAGAGCTAAGAAGAAAAAGAAAGAGAGGTTTAGCTGAGGAACCAGAAGAAAAAATCTTGATTAATCCTCTTGTATGTGAGGGTTGTGGAGATTGTAGTTATCAATCTAATTGTATAGCTATAGAACCCCTCGAAACCAATTTAGGTAGAAAGAGGCAAATCAATCAATCTTCTTGTAATAAAGATTTTTCTTGTGTTAAAGGATATTGTCCGAGTTTTGTTACCGTTAAGGGAGGTTCACTAAGAAGGAAAGCTGAAGAAAATAATAATAAACAAAGAAAAAAGGGGACAAACCAATTTATAGACAATCTCCCTAAGCCAGAAACTATTAATTCAGAAAATCCCTACAATATTCTTATAACGGGTATTGGAGGTACAGGGGTAATTACTCTAGGAGCTTTACTTGGCACAGCTGCCCATTTAGAGGGAAAAGGCTCTTCTACTTTAGATGTTGCAGGTTTAGCTCAAAGAAATGGGCCTGTAACAAGTCATTTAAGAGTAGCAGATAATCCTGAAGATCTTCATGCGACTAGGATAGCTTCTGGAACAGCAGACCTAATACTCGGTTGTGATATTGTTGTTACAACAGGCATAGAAGCTATGTCAAAAATTAATCCCAAGAAGACAAATATCATTGTAAATAGTCATGTTGCTCCTACAAGCTCTTTCGCCTCAAATCCTAATTTAGATTTATCTGCAGCAAGAATGAAGAAGTCATTAAAGGAGTCTTCTTCAGGTGAATTAGTAGATTTTGTTGAAGCATCAAGGTTAGCTACTGCCTTGATGGGAAACTCCATTGCAGCTAACTTATTTTTAGTTGGTTACGCATTGCAAAAAGGCCTTTTGCCTATTTCTATAGAAGCTATAGATAGAGCTATTGAGTTGAATCAAGTTGCAGTTGAAATGAATAAACAAAGCTTATCTTGGGGAAGAATGGCCGCAGTTGATATAAAGTATGTGAAAGAAAAAGCTTTGCCGGAAAAAGAGCTTGAAGAAACAGAAAAAGTTGGACTTCAAGAAATAATACATCATCGAATGGAATTCTTAGAAAGTTATCAAGACAAGAAATACTCGCTAAAATATGAACAATTGGTGAGAAAAGTAGAGGAAAGAGAAAAAGAAATAGTAGAAGAACAATTTCTCTCTGAGGCTGTCGCAAAGTATTATTTTAAACTTCTAGCTTATAAGGATGAATTCGAAGTAGCTAGATTACATACAAGTAAGGAATTTAAAGATTTTCTTAAAGAACAGCTTGAAGGAGAGTATAAAGTAGAATATAGCTTGGCTCCTCCTGTCTTTGGAGGAAGAGATGCTAAGACAGGTAGATATCCTAAAAGAAGACTGCCTTCTTCTTTCTATTACTTTTTTAACATTTTGAAACATTTCAAGTTTTTAAGAGGCACTCCATTTAACTTGTTTGGCTGGAGTAATCATAGAAAGTTAGAGCGCAAATTAATTATTGACTATGAAGAGAGTGTTTTGAAACTATTAAAAACTTTAAGTCCTAATAATTATCAGATAGCCGTAGAGATTGCATCTATTCCAGAATTAATTAGAGGCTACGATGTAGTTAAGGAACAAAATTTGGAAGGGGCCTTAACAAGACAAGAAGAGCTGTTTAAACAATATGAAGCTGATTTTGTTACTATGAAAGAGATAAAAGAAAAAATAGTAGTTTCTAATTAAAGTATTTAAATTTACATAAAAGAATGAATAAAGATATTACTAGCCAATTTATAGATTTAGACCATGGAAAAATTCACTTTGTAGAATCTGGAACAGGAGAAACTTTATTATTTCTTCATGGTTCTGGACCGGGTGTAACAGGATTAGCAAATTTTGAAAATTCAATTCCTACCTTCTCTTCATCATTTCGTTGCTTAGTTATAGATTTACCTGGTTATGGGCAAAGTGATCCAATTGATGGAGACCCTATAGCTTCTTCGGTGGAGTGCATAATTGAATTTCTTAAAAAAATGGATGTTCCGAAGACTCATTTGATAGGGAATTCATTTGGAGCCATTTTAGGTGGCCTCATATCAGCCTATCATCAAGATAAAGTGAATCGTTTTATATCTATAGGAGGACTAGGTACCAATATATTTTCACCTTTTCCAGGGGAAGGAATTTCTTTACTTTCAGCATTTGTTGAAGATCCAACAAAAGATAGGTTAAAGCAGTGGCTTGAATCTATGGTTTTTAATAAAGATCTTATTGATGAAGAGATGATTGAATCACGGTATAAACAAGCTATTGATCCAGTTCAAATGGAAACAAGTAAAAAATTCTATGCCAAGACTAGTTTAGAGGCAATGGCTGAAAATTTTAGAGGTCCAGAAGCAACTAACCGAATAGCACATTTATCTTCTATTCAAGCCCCCACATTATTAACCTGGGGAAGAGATGACAGAGTTACTCCTTTAGATCAAATGTTAATTCCCATGAGACTAATTCCTAATTGTGAAGTTTTAATATTACCTAAGTGTGGACACTGGTCTATGATTGAACAAAAAGAAGCTTTTGAGTCGTCAGTACTAGCTTTTTTAAAAAGATAGATAAGTTTATTTTTAATGCTTAGTGCAAAACTTAAGGGTCTAGATAGGGATCTATCGCGACTCGTGCTGGGCTGTGATAATCAATCAGATTCTGACCATGCATTTGTTATGTTCGATCATTTTTTTGAATCTGGTGGAAATGTATTTGATACTGCTTTTATATATAACAATGGTAAAAGTGATAGATATTTAGGTAGTTGGATGAAAGATCGAGACATTAGAGATAAAGTGGTAATTCTCGGTAAAGGTGCTCATACTCCTCATTGCAACCCGAAAGCTATTAGAAAACAATTACAAGAGTCTTTAGAAAAGTTGCAAATAGCCTATTTAGATATTTATTGTGTACATAGAGATAATACAGATATTCCTGTAAATGAGTTTGTAGATGCCCTGGATGAAGTTCAAGAAGAGGGGCTGATAAAAGTTAAAGGTGCTTCTAATTGGAATTTAGAAAGGTTTGCATCAGCTCAAGATTATTCTAATACAAAAGGGAAAGAAGGATTTAGGGTGCTTAGTAATAATCTTAGCTTGGCTAGAATGAATGTACCCGTCTGGCCAGGATGTCACAGTTGTTCTAATGATAGCTTTAAAAATTACCTTGTTAGTAATCAAGTAGCTGTTTTTCCTTGGTCAAGTCAAGCTAGAGGATTCTTTTTAGATTCAACGGATCTTAAAACCCCTATTCATGCAGCTGATCCAACAAATGAAGAAAGAAAGCGAGTTTGGGCAAGTGATGATAATGATGAAAGAAGAAAACGTTGCTTTTATTTAGCCAAAAAAAAAGGAGTAGAGCCCATACAATTAGCTTTAGCATATGTTTTACACCAGCCCTTTCCTTGTTTCCCTTTAATAGGGTCTCGTAATATCTCTGAAACTGAGAGCTCCTTAGGAGCTTTAAAAGTGTCACTTAATAGAGAGGACTTACTATGGTTAGATTTAGAAAAAGACTAGTTATGAAGGGAATGACCTTTCTTCTACCAGCACCAATTGATTTTAATAACAATACATTTCTTAATCTAGTAAGATAAGTCTCAGTGTTCTGTGGTTTAAAATCTAAGGAAAATTTTTTTTGTAAAACAGACTATTTGGAATGATGCAAGAAAACGATAAAAGACTTCTCATTTCAGGAGCTCAAATCATTGATGGGAGTGGCTCCAAGCCTTTCTTGGGAAATATCATTGTTCTAGGAGATCGAATTGAATCTGTAACTAAAGGTTCTAAATTACCTCAGAAAATAGAAAACCTAAAGAATACGATTGATGCTAAAAATCTAACAGTCATGCCCGGTCTAATAGATGCCCATTGTCATATAACTTTTGATGAACCTACTTCAAATGATGAGCTTTTTTTTCATAGAAGAGAAAGTTTGTCAGCTATTATTGCTGGTAAAAATGCATTTAAGGTATTGCAATCCGGAGTTACTAGTTTTTTTGATGCCGATAGCATTTTTGATGTGGGTGTAGACTTAAGAGATGCAATAGAAGCTGGGATAATAGCAGGTCCAAGAATGGCAGTTGGAGGTAATGCTTTGTTAACTTCAGTTGGAGGTACAGCCGGTAGATTAATTCCTGACGAAGGTAGGAGAGGGTATGGAGCTGTAGTCAGAAATCCAGATGAAATAATCTTAGAGATTAGACGACAAATTAAATTAGGAATAGATTGGATCAAAATCCATGTGTCTGGTCTAGTTCCCAGACAATTTACTGAAGGGGAAGTGAAAGCTTGGAGTTTAGAAGAACTTAAGACTGCTTGTGAAACTGCACATGATTTAGGTATTCCCGTTGTCGGTCATTGTCGAAGTGCTGACAGTGTAAAAGATTCTTTACTTGCAGGTATGGATATGATTTTACATGCTACCTACATGGATGAAGAGGGTTTGGATATTCTAGTTGAGAAAAAAATTCCAATAGTGCCTACTTTAACTTTTCAATCAAACTTGATTCAGTATGCTGAACAAATGGGAGCTTCAACAGAATACAAAGAAATTTTTGAAAAAGAAATAGATGATAATATCGATATTCTTAGGAGTGCTTTTGAAAGAGGAGTTCCATTATTATGTGGAAGCGAAACTGGATTCTCAGTAACTCCCTACGGAGATTGGCACTATAAAGAGCTTGAAGTGTTTGTTGAAAAGCTAGGCCTAACTCCTTTGGAAGCCATAACATGTGCTACTAGAAATTCTTCGCTAGCAATGAGACAAGAAGATAAAATTGGTCTTATTTCTGAAGGTTACCTAGCTGATTTATTAATTATTGATGGGGATCCCTCAAAAGATGTTTCTATACTAGGAAAAAAATCCCTTATAAAGAACGTCTTTCTAAATGGAGAGGAGGTAGATTTAACTCCCCCAGCCAAACGAATCAAGGATCCCGATGGATGGAGAGTTTCTTCTTATTCAAAAAGAATACTCAAAAAGGGTACTAAACAAGAGTGAAAAGCTTAATACTAACAGGAGCTTCTGGCGGTATAGGTTCCCAGATAGCTAAATCAGCTCAAAAAAGCGATTATAAAGTAGGCTTGATAGATATCGATGAGGAAAAGATCGATGCTCTTTCAAAAGAGATTCCAAATTCAATTCCATTGTCTGCAGACATCACTAGCGAAGAGTCTGTACTAAAAGCATTAGATGTGTTCGGGGAAATTCCAGATTCTTTAGTTAATTGTGCTGGGATTGTTCGTTATGGAAGACTTGTGGATCAATCTGTAGAAGACTTTAAAAGAGTATTGGAAGTTAATCTTCTTGGTACTTTTATAGTTTGTCGATCTGTTGCTAAGCTTATGATAAAAAAACAATCAGGGAATATAGTTAATATATGCTCTATAAGCGGAGGAAAGCATCCAGCCATCAACACAGGGGGATATGCTGCTTCTAAATCTGGACTCGCAATGCTTTCTGAGCAGATGTCTTTAGAGTTTGGTAAAGAAGGAATAAGGGTAAATTCGGTATCACCGGGATTTATTAATTCTGGTATGTCAGCCCCACATTATGCAGAAAAAGATGAGATGAATAAGAGAGAAGAAATGGTACCTCTTGGTCGTATAGGTTCTGCGGATGATATTTCAAGAGTTGTACTGTTTCTCTTGTCAGATGAATCTTCTTACATTCATGGGGAAAACATTATTGTTGATGGCGGAGTTATGAATAGTGTTCTAGCTAATATCAGCAGAAAACAGGAAAAATAAAAAATAAAAAATGGTCTCTGATCTTAAAGAAGTTTCTATTCTCATTACTGGTGGAGGATCAGGGATAGGAAAGGGCACAGCTCTTTATCTTGCCAAGAAAGGTTGCAAAGTAACAATCTGTGGTAGAACTGAGAAAAACTTACTTGAAACTTCAAAGGAAATTGGAGCTCTATGCAATTATGTTGTAGGAGATATTACAAATAAAAAAGATAGAAAAGAGATAATTTCTTCGTCAGTACATCATGGGAATGGCTTGGATGTCTTAGTTAACAATGCAGGCAATATGTACAGGACCCCCTTAGAAAATCTTGAAGAGGAGGTTTTAATCAAAATATTCAATAGTAATGTTATTTCTGCAATGATGTTATCTAGTGAAACAGTCTCTTACTTAAAAAAATCAAAAGGTTCTATTATTTTCATTAGTTCTGTGCATACAAAAAGAGCCTTTTCTGGAGCTTCTCCCTATGCCGCCACTAAAGGTGCCATAGAGATATTGACAAAAGTTCTGGCTTCTGAATTGGGTCCAGCAGGAGTAAGAGTTAATTGTGTTTCTCCTGGTGCTGTTCCAAGTCTTATCAATAAAAGAGCTGGTATATTGACTGAAGAACAGATAGAAAAACGTCATAAGTTTCTTGCTTCTGAACATAGATTAGGACGCATTGGAACAGCAAAAGAAGTAGCTGAAGCCATAGAATATTTAATATGCGCCCAATGGACTACTGGTGCTATTTTAGATGTAGATGGTGGTTTGGGGTTAGGAGCTTTGAAAGATTAGTCCATTCTGAGAAGTTTTTTTGCATTATTAGCTAAGTAAGAAGGAATATTCGAAAGTTTTTTTATATCAGGTTGATCCCAGCCTAAAAAATTTGTACCTAAGACTAGTCTCTCTTTTCCAACTACAGACTCTAGTAGCCCTAGTGAAGATTTACTATGAACATGATTGTCATACCATAAAAGTTGTAGTTGTCTCTCAAACTCTCCATTTTTCTTTAACCAATCAGGAGAGTCAGGTCTATTCATTGCAGCATGAGCCAATCTACCTTTTAAGAACGGAATATTTCCTCCACCATGGCTAATGCAGATATCTAATGTCGGATGTCGATGTAGTATACCACTGAAAATAATGGTTCCTATAGTTAAGCTTTCTTGATTAGCAAAACCCACAGTTAAGTCCAAACTATATTTATGAAGCTTTTTTTCATATAGTGGACCATCTATCCCTTGAGGAGCTGGATGAATAAATAAAGGTAAGTCTAGCTCAGTACAGGCTGAATAAAAGTCTTCCATGCTATGATCATCAAATCCTTGTGGGAAGTCAGTACCAATATAGCCTCCTTTTAGACCTAGGCTTACTGATCTTTCTAATTCTGCACAGGCTGCCTTTGGGTCTTGTATAGGAAGAGAAGCAAGACCCCCCAATCTATCAAGGTTATTTTCTACTAAACTAGCTAATTCATCATTGTGGAATTTGCAGTAATCAATAGCAGTTTTATTATCTATGTGATGAAAATAAGTTAAGGGGTTTGGTGAAAGAACTTGATAATCAATCCCCATTAAGTCCATTTGCTCAATTCTCATTTTTTCGTCCATGAAAGGAGTATTTCTATATCTAACACCTTCTAATTTATAATTTCCAATTCGAAACCAAGGGTTTTCTTCAGTTCCACCTATTTCAGGACCATAGCTTGGAATGGATTTTAGTGTTTTCTCTAGAACCACATGAGCATGGATATCTATTACTTTCATATATTTATAAGGGATTACCAGTTGGAACCATCTCTCTCCATGAATTTCTTAATCCATGAATGATAGTTTTGAACTGCAGGTTCATTTCTTCCGTACAGAAAATAATCTTCAGATAAATTTGTAATATTAGACTGAACTTCTAGGCCCATTTTGTAGTCCTCTTCCTTAACAGCCTGGAGAACCATCTTACTAAAGTTCTCGCTGTTAGCAATTTCCTCTTTTGATGAAGGTTTTTTTGCTGACATGATTGTTTGAAAAGTTAAGGTCTTGTTAGGCGATGAACTAGGAAAAACCTGGCTTACTAAGCAATGATCTCCCAAAATTCCTGATATTGAAAGATTAGGAAATACAGAGTGAATAAGTCTAATATTTTCCAGAGGATTCCATTCTGATTCTGGGAGTTTATTAAGTTTTTCTAATGATTTACGACCAAAAGTTAATCTCTGGTGTGGTCCATAGGTATCTAAAACTAAAAGATTTCCTACCGTAAGCCTTCCTACAGTATTATTGTGCAACTGATTGTGGTGATATACCTCCAAGTAGCCATCAAAGGTTACTTTCCAACCAGGACCTTCTAGAACTCTTTGCTCAAAGATATGCCAATTTTTGAGATCTAGACTTTCTAATTCAACAGCAAAATCACCAAGCCACTTATCGATATCAAATTTTTCTCCTCTTTTCAACATTGCCCAAATTAAACCTGCTCTTTCTTGGCATTCAAGTTCTAGAAGTCCATAATCTTCTCGATCTATATTTCCAAAAGTGCTCTCGCCATACATACCTACTAGTGTACCTTCGTGGTTATAAGTCCACGCATGATATGGGCAGGAGAAGATTCTTTTTTTACCTGAACCTTCTTCACAAACTTTAGCACCTCTATGCCTACAAACATTTAGAAAAGCCCTTACCTTATTGTCTTGAGCTCTTGTAATAAGAATAGGAATGTCAAGTACATTAACAGCCTTATAATCCTCCTTGTCAGGAATTTCATTACTTAGGCATAAAGCGATAGGCAAATGTTTAAAGATACGTTCAACTTCTTTGCTAAACCTTTTTCGATCAGTATATGCTTCAATAGGTTGAGACATAACTTCTGGTGCTTGGTCAGTAGTATTATTCTTGAAATGATGGAGAGCTCGCTTTGCCAATGACATCATTTCTTCTGACTGAGAACTATTTTTACTCATTTTTTAAATTTATTGTCAAATTCCTTCCAGGTTTCTAGCGTTTCTGGAAAGTCTGCTTTTACCCTCTCATTATTAATTAATACTCTATTTTGATTATTTAAATTGTCAGTATATTCGGCTGTTTTTACATAGTAAAAGAAGTAAATAGTTCTTTTAGAAAATTTCCACTCACCTTCTTTTCTAGAGTATTTATCGTTGTATCTCATTGCCGCCAAACTCACAACTCCATTAGGAGTAGTTTCAGCATGGCTGTAGACAGTTCCCTCAGCGAGATCTGAATCATTTTTGTCTATTTTTATAGAGACATCATGTGTCCAGTGGAAACCTGGACCGCGAGATTTTAATACTTCAATGAACATTTCTTCTATATTGTCTCTCCCAATGCACTTCATAGAACCATTAGGAGAATCAAATTCTGCCTTTCTGGTGAATAAGTTTTTCAATCTTTTAATATCGTGAGTATCACAAGCCGCAGCATAAGATGAAACAAGTTCTCGTATAGCCTCTTTTGATTCCAGTCTATCTAATCTAGCAAGAATTTCTTCCATATTATTTGCATAAAGTTTCAAGCAATAGATAAGTTTATCCTAGATTTTCTGAAATAAACTAGGAATATTTCGCCCATCTATTATTAACTTTTCCCATCTACTACTAACTTAGTTAGTTGAAAATTTGGCAGAGTTTTCTGCAGAAAGAATTTCTATCCAGTAACCATCTGGATCTTTAATGAAAGCTAAGCCTTTCATCTTCCCATCATCAGGTTTCTTTACAAATTCTATACCCTTTTCTTCAAATCTTTTACTGGTCTCATAGACATCTGGAACAGTGATACCTATATGCCCAAACCCTCTAGGTTCTTTATTCCCATCATGATAGCTAAATGAATTATCCTTTTCTGTACCCCAATTGTGAGTAAGCTCAAGCATAGCCTTTTGAGAAAAAACATATTCTGTTCTCTCTTGAGGATCATCTGGTACAGACCCATCTTCTTTTCTTAAATACCCTAAAAAATAAAGCGTGAACTCCATATCTGGAAAATCTAATTTTTTTAATAAAGTCATACCCAGAATATGAACATAAAAATTTAAAGACATTTTAGGGTCTTTAATACGCATCATAGTTTGATTAAAAATAAATTTTTCCGTTCCAACTGCTTTTGAATTATCTAATTCATCAATACTCATGACCTTTCTCCATTTAATTTTGTTAATGGTAAATCCTAACTTAAATTCTGAATAAATAAATTAATTGTTTTTAAATTTTTTTAGGGGGTTTGTAACATGAAAAGAACTATTAAAGTATTTGTTTTATTTAGTTTCTTTCTTTTTCCTTATTCAGTATTTTCAGAAGATGATTCAGTAATGGAAGTTGAAGAGATTTTAGTAACTGCTCGAAATAGAGAAGAAAATCTTCTTTGCTATTTGTTCAAAATTTTTCTTGGGAACTTAATAGAAAATTGTTAATCTAACTACTTAATGTCCCGCATTGACTAAACATAGGGGAGTCAATAATTGGGTTGTATATTACCCTTTAAAGGAGGTGGTCCAAATTAGTATTTATTTATTAGCAGGAATGACAGGAGGTGCCTTCTGACACGGGGTATACCCGGTTCCGGCTACCATGAAAAATAGATTGGTAGTTAGGAGATAGTTGAGATACTTCTTCTAAAAGAGCCCCGCCTAAAGCGGGGCTTTTTTATTTAATATAAGGAGATTTTAAATTCAAGAGGTAAAATAAATATAGAATTTAGTGCTTAGACTTTACACTTACAATTAGTTAGCAAGGGTAGTTTAGGGATTAAATTATTTAAGAAAGCTTTAGGAAATTTTAAGAATGAAAACAAAAATAGTTATAGGTAGTGTTGTTATATTAGTTATGGGAGCAGCCATAGGTGCATGGGGAACCTATTCTTATGCAAAAGAATTGATTATGAAAAACCTTCCTATAGGTACAGCAAGCTTGAGTGAGAAGGACTTTTATATTGAGACAGCACCTATCTATAGCTCTTTAGAACAAAAACAGTTATTAACCCCTCTAAAAAAAGCTAAAAATGTAATTTTTCTTATAGGAGATGGCATGAGCATTAGTCAGATTTCAGCTTATAGGCTAATAACTGGTGGCCCTAATTCAAGGATCTCAGTAGATAAATTTCCTTATTCTGGCATTGTTCTTACTCACTCAGAGGATGGAATAGTAACAGATTCAGCTTCTTCAGCTACAGCTTATAGTACAGGATACAAGACTAACAACACTTACCTTGGGCTAGATGCTAAAAAAAATAATCTTGAGAACTTAACAGAAACTCTGGATCGACATGGTTTTGTAAGTTCTCTGTTAGCTACTTCTGAAATTACACATGCTACTCCTGCAGCCTTTGTTGCTCATGTGGACTTAAGGTGGAAAACGGATGAGATTAGTTCTCAAATGATCGATTCCAATATAGCTACATTTTTGGGAGGAGGTAGACATTTCTTTTTACCTAAAGAAATGGGAGGAGAAAGAGAAGATGGAAGAAATTTAATTGAAGAAGTGAAGGAATTCCATACTCTGTTAACAACTAAGGATGAAATGTTTGATTTTGACCATAATAAGTCTGAGAGAATTTTTGGACTTTTCGCTGATGAACATCTTAGAAATATAGAAACTCCAGATAACCATTTGCTCGAACCTTCTTTAAGTGAAATGCTTGAGTTTGCTGTTAATCGTTCAGATTACTTCATAAATAATGGGTGTATTGGGTTTTTTATAATGGCCGAAGGCTCTCAGGTGGATTGGGCAGGACATGTTAATAATATAGATTACTTGAAACGAGAAATGCAAGATTTGGATTCTGCTGTTGAATGGGCTCTTAAATATGCCAAAGAGAGTAAGAATACGCTAGTTGTCGTTACTGCAGATCATGAAACTGGAGGACTTCTTATAGAACCAGAAAATCCTGTTGACTATACAGGCAATAAAATAAAGCTATCTTTCAACACTGCTGTTGGAAGTGGAACTCATACAGGTGTGCCAGTTCCTGTTTACGCTTATGGTCCTGGTTCTGAGAATTTTACTGGAACTTTAGACAATACAGATATCTATAGAGCAATTCTGACCTCATTAGATACAAGCTCAAATTTAGGAAGTTGTATGCAGTGATTCCAGTACTTTATTTATTAATATTCAACCGGATCCATAGAAGGCCTATGTGATAAGAAGAATTTAAGCTTGTTAAGGGAATAGAGAGGTTTATTTACTCTTTAGACACCTCAAGAATGAGTTTTCCAGTATTTTTTCCAGTAAATAATCTATCTAAAGCTTCTAAAGCATTTTCTAGACCTTTTTGCACATCTACACTATATTTTATTTTTCCTTCTAAAATCCAATTACTAAGATCTTCTAAGGCTTTTGGAAATTCTTCTGCAAAGTCAGAGACGATAAACCCTTCTACTCTTGCTCTCTTCATTAAGATATTGCCATAATTATAAGGCCCTGGAACAGGCTCTTTACTATTATAAGTTGAGATTAGTCCGCAAACTGAAATTCTTGCATTAAGATTAATAATTTTAAGAACTGCATCAAGAATTAAACCTCCTGTATTATCAAAATATATATCTATTCCTTCAGGACAAGCAGCATTAAGTTCCCCAAGAACATCTTTAGTTTTATAGTTTATAGCTGAGTCAAAATTTAACTCTTCAAGTAACCATTTACATTTTTTTTCGCTACCAGTAAGGCCAATGACTTTACAACCTTTCATTTTAGCCAGTTGACCTACTATGGAACCCACAGCTCCAGCAGCAGTAGATACAACGACAGTTTCTCCTTCTTTAGGGTTAGTAATCGAGAGAAAACCGAAATATGCTGTAAATCCAGTTAAACCTGCTGCGCTCATATAAGCAGTGAGAGGTAAAGGAAGAGAGTCTGGTAAAACGCTAACATCTTCTGGCTTTACTAAACAATAGTCCTGCCATCCACAGGAAAATGATGATACAAAACTTCCTTCGTCAAGTGAGGGGTGATTGCTCTTAATTATTTTACCTACTACACCACCACGCATTACTTCACCTATTTCAACTGGAGGCATGTACTGATCAATATCCGACATCCAAATTCTATTAGTTGGATCAAGAGACAGGTAAACATTTTGTAAAAGAGCTTCCCCAGTCTTTGGCTCTGGAACATTAGTCCTTACCAATTCTAAGTCATCCTTAGATATATCTCCTATAGGCCTTTTTTTTAATATCCATTGTCTATTACTATTTCTCATTTAGCTCCTTTATCTTTTTAAATTAAACAAATTTAGTAAAAAATGATAACAAAAAATTGTTCTGTAAAACCAAAATATTTATTTTTTTAATATACACTGCAAGAATGAGAAAAAGAAAATTTTGGGGATGGGGTTACGCTGATGAAATCTTGAGTGATCAAGAAGATAAAAATGTTGAAGAGAGGATACTGGGCAGGTTTTCCTTAAGTGAAGTTGAAACTATTCCTGTACCAAAGGCTCAAGATATACAGCTTAGTAAACCCAGAATTGTTCCTCCAAGAAGTCTAAGAAAAACCTTTTCCACTGATCACCTAGAACGTTTAAACCATAGTTATGGCAAATCTTTTCCAGATGTTGCTAGGGCTATGTTAGGCCTATTCCCTAATCCTCCAGATCTAATAGCTCTTCCCCATAACCAAGAAGATGTCATAAACATCCTTGACTGGTCAGATCAAAATAACATTGCTGTAATTCCTTATGGAGGAGGTTCTAGTGTTTGCGGAGGGGTTGAAACAGATGTTGGTGATTCATATTCAGGAGTTATTTCTCTTGATTTAAGAAATTTAAATCAAGTGCTTGAAATAGACCAAGAAAGTAGAGCAGCAAGAATTCAAGCAGGAATATTTGGACCGGCCCTGGAAGCTGAACTCAAGCAATCTAATCTAACTTTAAGACACTTTCCACAAAGTTTTGAACATTCAACTTTAGGAGGCTGGATAGCAACAAGATCAGGCGGTCATTTTGCTACCTTATATACACACATAGACGATTTTGTAGAGTCAACCACTATGATTACTCCTAAAGGGGTTGTTGAGTCAAGAAGACTCCCTGGTTCTGGTGCTGGTCCAAGTCCCGATCGTATGGTTATTGGTTCAGAGGGTATATTGGGGGTAATTACGGAAGCATGGATGAGATTACAGGAGAGGCCAAAATTCCGAGCTTCTTGTCCAGTTTTGTTTGATGATTATAGTAAGGCTTTAAAAGCCACTCAATTGATAAGCCAATCCGCTTTATTTCCTGCTAACTGCAGACTTTTAGATGCTAACGAGGCTCTTTTTAATGGAGCAGGAGATGGCTCTAAACACCTATTGATCTTATCTTTTGAATCTGCTGATCATGAGATGAGTATTTGGTTAGAAAGGGCACTAGAAATAGCTTCAGATGTTGGAGGACAATTTGAACTACCCCAGAAGAAGGAATCTGATGCGCATAAAACTGGAGCTTCTGGAACTTGGCGGAACAGTTTTATAAGAGCTCCTTATTACAGAGAGGCTTCCGTTAGAAGGGGTATTATTCAAGATACTTTTGAAACTTCCATTACTTGGGATAAAGGATTTAATTTCATTGAATCCTTAAAGGAAAAGGCTTCAAAAGCTATTAAAGAAATTTCTGGTAAAAATTCTACAGTAACTTGTCGCCTAACCCATACCTACCCAGATGGATTAGCTCCATACTTTTCTTATACAGCCTATGCCACCCCATCTACAATGATTGATGTGTGGAGAGAGATTAAGTTGGTTACAAATGAAATGTGTATAGAAGAAGGGGGAACAGTCACTCATCATCACGCTGTGGGTAGAGATCATCGCATTAAAGGGTATGACTTACAAAGATCTGAAGGTTTTAAAAATATGCTAAGCGCTGCCAAGAAGGAAGTAGATCCAAGTAGTATATTGAACCCAGGAGTATTAATTGATCCAGATAATAAAAAAATAAAAAACTGGATGAATTAAGATTAGCAGGAACTTCTTAAGTTCCGTCCTCATATTTCCAATAAGCTTTTATCGATAAAATTTTATTTTTTTTATTAATCTGATACAGAATTACCAGATCTGTATCTAACTTTCTACCATCATCTAACGAGTTAGTTATTGTAGCGACATTAGCGCATTCAGTCTCACATGGGTATGACTCTCTTACAATAAACTTAATATTTCCAGGTCCGATCACATTGTCCCAGAAAGTTTCTATGGCTTTTATGCCCTTATGCCCTTCACCTAGAGGGTCCAAGGGAGATTTGCCTACAGGATCTTGAATAAATGCATTTTTATCGAAAAGTGATAACCATTCCTTTTTTAATCCCTTTTCTGCAGCTTGTGCAGATAAAAAAGAAATTTGTTGCACTATAGGCATTTTATCATTTATTAAATCTTTCATGTTTGAGTTATTTTAAGAAAAATCATAAGGATTCTGGCATAATTAAATCAATTTTAGGAGAATTTATGATGTCTAAACAAGCTTCATTTTCTGAGATGACTTCTGGAACGGCAGATGATTATGAGATTATAGCCGATCATGCAGCCAATTTTGCCAAGGAATTACCTGCACGTGTATTAGATCACTTGTCTCTTTTAAAAGGCGATACTGGCGGCTTTGCTATAGATCGATTTGCTCATAGTATCCAAACTGCTACTAGAGCTTATAGGGATGGAAAAGATGAAGAATACGTTGTATGTGCACTTCTTCATGACATAGGAGATACAATCGCTAGTTCCAACCATGCCGATCTAGCAGCTACTATGTTGGAGCCATTTATTTCAGAGAAAAATTATTGGATAATTAAGCACCATGGCATTTTCCAGGGATATTATTTTTTCGAGTATGTTGGTCTAGATAAAAATTTAAGGGACAACTTTAAGGGGCATAAATATTGGGATGATTGCGCTGAATTTTGTGCTAAGTATGACCAGAATTCTTTTGATCCAGAATATGAGAATATGTCTATTGAAGAATTTGAGCCTATGGTCAATAATGTTCTCTCTAAACCAAAAAATTCCATTTACTTAAGAAGGGATTATCCATAATTCCCTTTCTTAATGGATAGAATTGAATCCTTAATTAAGGAATTAACCCTTGAAGAAGCAGTATCTATTGTTTCAGGATCTGATGGGTGGCATTCTACTGGGGTAGAACGACTTTCCATCCCAAGATTAAAAATGACAGATGGTCCTAATGGTGCCAGGGGGGATGGAATTTCCGGAAAGAGTTCAGCATGCTTTCCTTGTGGGATTGCTTTGGGTTCTATTTGGGATTTAGAAATCATTTATTCAATTGGCAAAGCCATAGGTAAAGAGGCTAAAAGCAAAGATGCTGATGTCCTTTTAGGACCTACAATAAATATTCACAGGCATCCACTCGGCGGAAGACATTTTGAATGTTATTCTGAAGATCCCCTTTTAACTGGAAAAATAGCTTCTTCTTTCGTTAAAGGAGTTCAGTCAGAAAGAGTAGCAGCTTGTCTAAAGCATTTTGCAGGTAATGATACAGAATTTAAGAGGCATGAAATTAGCTCTAATATAAAAGCCAGGGTGCTTAGAGAAATTTATTTATTACCTTTTGAGATGGGAGTTAAGCTTGGTGGAGCTTTGGTTGTTATGTCTGCTTATAACAAGCTTAATAACATTTTTTGCTCATCCCACGAAGAATTACTTAACAATATTTTAAAAGAAGAATGGAGTTTTCCAGGTTATGTTGTAAGCGATTGGGGTGCTTCACTTCAAACGGTAGAAAATGCAAATGGAGGATTAGATTTAGAAATGCCAGGACCTGCTAAGACATGGGGCACAAAGTTACTAGATGCAATCCATAAAGGTAAAGTACAAGAACAAAAAGTATTTGAAAAGGTTAGAAGAATTCTCAAAATAGCTGAGTTTTCTGGAAGATTAGACTCACCTAATGAAAAACCCGAGCAGTCAAATGATTTAGAAAATGATAGAAAGTTAATCAGACAAGCAGCAGGTGAATCAATTGTTCTTTTAAAAAATAACAACTTACTTCCATTAGATAAGAAACAGATCAAAAAAATTGCATTAATTGGTCCAAATATTGAAAAGGGACAGTTTATAGGAGGTGGCAGTGCAACAGTAAAAGCCCATTATGTTATTCATCCAAAGGATGCTTTAAAAGAGTACTTAGGAGATGGAGTGGAGCTAAAGTGCAGCGAAGGATGTCATATCTACAAATATCTTCCTTCGATTGATAAACGGAAATTAAAAGACCCAGTAAATGGTACTCAGGGATTTCAGGTTGAGTTTTTTGAGGGAGATGACTTGGGAGGAAAGGTTTTAAAGTCTGAAACTCTAACAGGCGGTAAATTTTGGGCTTTATCAGGATTTGGTGTAGGGGTGGCTTCTAAATTCGAACCGCCATCTTTATCAGTAAGATTTTCTTCTTATTTTAGACCTGATATTTCAGGTGAATATTTATTTGAGCTAATAAGTATAGGATCTTCCAGACTGAAAATAGATGGAAAAGAAATAATAGATAATTGGAATTTTCAGGAAGAAGGAGATGCTTTTTTTGGTTTTGGAAGCGCGGCAAAAAGATCTACTTGTTTTCTAGAAAAAAACCAAGAATATTTTATAGAGATAGAATATGAGTGGTCTGGAAGATTCCCAGCTGTTCAAATAGGTATGCTTCCGCCTGATAAAGAAGATTTATTAGAACAAGCAATTTCTCTTGCTAAAGAAAGCGATGCAGTTTTGCTAATTGTTGGAACTAATTCTGATTGGGAAACTGAAGGAAATGATAGATCTGATATATTCCTTCCTGGTAAACAAGATGAGTTAATCGAAAAGATTTGTAAGGTTAACTCAAATACTGTAGTGGCAATAAATACTGGTTCACCTATTTCAATGTCATGGGTAGATAAAGTGAAATCAATTCTACAGATTTGGTTTACAGGTCAAGAATATGGAAGAGCTTTAACAGATATTGTTTTTGGAGATGTTAATCCCTCTGGGAAACTACCTACAACATTTCCCATGAAATTAGAAGACACACCTGCTTTTTCAAGCTATCCAGGAAAGAATTTACAAATGGATTATGATGAGGGTCTATATGTAGGTTACAGGTGGTACGAAAAGGAAGGAATAAAACCTCTTTTCCCATTTGGTCACGGCTTATCCTATACAACCTTTGAGTACAGTGATCTAAGAATAATTCCTCCTAAAACTCAGAATTCAGCTATCTCTTTTGAAGTAACAATATCTAATTCAGGAGGATTCAAGGGAAAAGAAGTAGTTCAATGTTATGTTAAGGTTGAGAACTCTAGAATTACCAGACCATCAAAGGAATTAAAAGTCTTTGAAAAAGTGGAACTAGACATTGGTGAATCTAAAAAACTTATTTTTAATTTATCTGAAAGAGATCTTGCTTACTGGGATGAGTCTGGCAAAAATTGGTCCGTGGAACCAGCTGAATATAGGATATTGGTCGGTTCTTCATCTGAAGATATAAGATTAGAAAATTCTGCTTGGTTAGGTTGATATCAACGGGCTGTAAGACCTCCATCAACTACAAACTCTGCACCTGTTATAAAAGAGCTCTTATTTGAAGCCAGATAAACTGCGACTTTTGCTACTTCTTTAGGAAGGCCTAGTCTCCCCAAAGGATGAAGGCTGTTTATTTGAGATTTAGCTTCATTTTCACTGATACCTGTTTGTTTTTTTAATCCATCTTGGACCTGAGTCCCCATGTTAGTATCTATAACGCCAGGATGGATGCTATTAACTCTAACGTTATATCCCAAGGTAGAAAATTCCATAGCACAACCTTTAGTAAATATTCTTACCGCTCCTTTAGAGGCATTATATGGACCTATGAAAGGACCTCCCACTATGCCAGCAACTGAAGATAAATTAATTATTGATCCGCTTTCTTTTTCCCTATTTGGTCTTTTAACTATTTCTTCAATGGCAAATTTAGTACCTAAGAATACTCCTTCAACATTTACTGAAAACATATGCTTCCATTCTTCCAAAGAAATATCTGAGAGAGGTTTTGAGAAATAAATCCCCGCATTATTTACTAGAACATCCAGTCCACCAAAAGTGTCTACACAAAATTTAATAGTTTTTTTCCAACTGGATTCTTTCGTAACATCTTGTTCGATATAGGCTGATTCATATCCTAGTTTAGTTAATTCAGTTACTTTTAATTTACCTTCTTTGTTTAATAGGTCAGAAAGTATTACTTTCGCACCAGCCTTGCACATCTGAAAAGATATTTCAGCCCCTATACCTCTTGCAGCTCCAGTAACTAATATAACCCTATTTTTCAGGTTCATATTTACACTTTCTTTGGGGATGCAGATTCCATTACTTCTTTATCGTGGGCTTTCTTTGCCTCAATAAGTTCAGGCATAAGTTTGTCTAACAGTTCTAAGGTCCAAAGATTGTCTGTTGTGAACGATTTAATAACAGCAGGTTGCTGCATAATACCTAATATACCACCCTGGGAATGTATGATTTGAGAAGTCACTTCTTGAGCGTCTTCACTACATAACCAAGTTACAACAGGAGCTATTTGTTCTGGTCCTTGAGTCCAATCATTTTCATCATATTCCCTTCCAGCAGCATTAATAAGATCAAGTGTTAATCTAGTAGCAGCACCAGGTGATAAAGTGTTAACAGTGCATTTATATTTTGTAACTTCTAAAGCAAGAGACCTTGTGAAGCCAGCTATACCTGCTTTCGCTGCGCCGTAATTAGTTTGCCCAAAATTACCAAATAAACCGGATACTGAAGACATATTTATTATTCTGCAATTTAATCTATTATTATCTTTTATATATCTAACGAAAGGACGTGTACAGTTGTAATGTCCTTTTAAATGAACTTCCATGATCGCATCCCATTCTGATTCTTCCATGTTATAAAGGGTCTTATCTCTTAATATCCCAGCGTTATTAATTAATATGTCAAGACCACCGAAAGAGTTTAAAGCGGTTTGGAATATATTTTGACCTCCTTGTACAGAACCAACAGAGTCATAATTTGCTACGGCTTCTCCTCCATTATCTAAAATTTCCTTAACAACATTATCAGCTACCTTGCCTTCTCCGGTTCCATCTCTTTCGCCACCTAAATCATTAACAATGACTTTAGCTCCTTCTTTTGCAAATTTAAGTGATATTTCTTTTCCTATTCCCCTTCCAGCTCCGGTTACAATTGCAATTTTTCCATTTAATCTACTCATAATTAATCCTATAGTGAAATTATTGTCAGTTTAGTGCATTCTAACTCTTATGAGGTGATAAATATGAGTCAATCAGAAGAAAAAATAGTTTTAGTTACGGGTGGGGCTAGCGGTATAGGCTTTGCTATATGCAAGAGATTCATTGACGAAGGTGCTGTAGTAGTTTTTACAGACATAGATTCAAAAGCAGGAGAAAAAGCTCATCAAGAACTAGGTTCAAGTTCCATCTTTATGCAACAAGATGTAAGTATTGAACAAGAATGGATAGAAATAATGACCAAAGTTAAGGAGCAATATGGCGATCCAGGTGTTTTAGTTAATAATGCTGGAATTGCTCCAGACGGTTCTAGAATAGAGGATTGTAGTATTGAAGAATGGAAAAGAGTAATTTCAGTTGATTTAGACGCAGTTTTTCTTGGTACAAAACATGGAATTAAGAATATGAAAGAGAAAGGAGGAAGTATAGTAAATATTAGTTCAATAATGGGAATAGTTGGTTGGCCAGGATCCAGTAGTTATAATTCAGCAAAAGCAGGAGTACGCATGTTATCTAAGGTTGCTGCTTTGGAGTGTGCTGATTCAGGTTATGATATAAGAGTGAATTCTGTGCATCCTGGATTTATCGATACTCCGCTTGTAAGGAATAGTTTTGAAGAAACTATTGAGAAAGGAGATAGTATTTTTAAAACTACTGAAGAAGCATATGCTGCTATAGAAATGATGCAACCATTGGGTAATAGATTGGGAAGACCTAGGGAAATAGCTGATGCAGTATTTTTTTTAGCCTCCGATGATTCATCCTTCATTACTGGAACTGAAATAGTTGTAGATGGTGGTTATACAGCTAAATAGTAATGAGTAAAACCATTCAAGCACAAAAAGCCTCACCAGGATTAATGTATATCTTTGGAACTGGAAGTGTAGCTATTGGAGTAAAAAATAGTCTTTTAGGAACCTTCTTGCTTGTTTATTTTAATCAAGTTTTAGGTTTACCAGCTTATCTAGCTGCTTCAGCTATGGGTTTGGCACTAGTAGTAGATGCAATATCAGATCCTCTAGTAGGTATTTGGTCAGACAGAGTTAGGTCCAGATTCGGAAGAAGACATCCCTTTATGTATGCAGCCATTATTCCATTTGCTTTCTCTTATTATTTTATTTTACAGAATCCTGGTTCAATTTCTGAAGGCACGATTTCGGAAGGAGAGCTTTTTCAAAGACTGCTTATTCTTATGGTAATAATGAGGATCTCAATGACTTTTTATGAAATTCCACGAGGTGCTTTGGCTCCTGAATTAACAAAAGATTATGATCAAAGAAATCAGATTTCAGGCATAGGGATGGCATTTGGATGGGTAGGTGGAGCAGGTATGGCGTCAATTGCATACAGATACTTCTTTGTAGAAACTCCAGATTTTCAAGGAGCCCAAGCCTTCTTAAGACCAGAAGCTTTTCAGGAGCTTGCTTTTTGGGGCGGTTTAACAATTTTTATTTCTAGCGTTATATCGTGTGTGGGTACCCATAAAGAGATACCCCATCTTCATGTACCAAAAGAAAGAAGTATTCAAATAAAGAAATTTTTACAAGAAGGATTGGAGACTATTTCCAATAGATCATGGATAGTACTTTTTTTTGCAGGTTGTGTTTATTCTCTTTTAGTCGGTTTGGCAACGAATGCAGGCATGTATCATAATCTATATTTTTGGCAGTGGACTCCATCAGATATTGCAATTTTTCCTACTGTTGCCGCTGTAAGTGTAATAGTTAGCGCTTTGTTAGCTGGTACAATAGCCAGAGGAAAAGAGAAAAAAAATATAGCTGTAGGAATATTTATAACTACAATAATAGTTGGCCCTTTACCTGTTGTTCTTAGGTTATTAGACCCCTATTTTGAAGCAACTCTTTTCCCTGCTAATGGGACTGATCTTTTATGGTGGCTTTTACTTATTCATTATGTTTTTGAGACTTGCTTAGGAGCTTTAGGTTTTATTTTTGTTGGCTCTATGGTTATGGAAATTGTTGAAGATGTGGAAAGAACTACAGGAAGGAGAGAGGAGGGGCTCCTTGGTACAGTAAGTTCATTTATACATAAACTCATAGGAGCAGGAGGAGTAGTTGTTTCAGGGTTAATCATCTCTGCGGTAGGATTTGATATATCTTCAGGAGCTACCTTAGAAGAATTAAGAGGACCAATAATCAACAGGTTCGCCACTATTCATGTTTTTTTAGGTGCTTCACTTCCTTTTATTTCCACTTTACTTCTTTTACTCTTTAAAATTGATAGAAAAGGTCACTTGGATAATGTTGAAAATTTAGGTTATGTAGATAAATAATGTTTTTCTTCCCTTTTTCAGATGACAACCCTATTTCAGGTAGACCATATGTTTGTTTCACTTTCATCGGTATTTGTGCATTCATTTTTTTATGGCAATTTTCACTACCTAGGGATTTATATGAGTCTGCTGTTTATTCATTTGGAGTGGTGCCAGCTTCTTTGTTAGGAGATAAACCAAGTGCCATACCAGCAAGTTTAACCATTATTTCTTCAATGTTCATGCATGGTGGATGGATGCATTTGATAAGCAATATGGTTTATTTATGGATTTTTGGAGACAATATTGAAGACTCAATGGGTAGAGGAAAGTTCGTCCTTTTTTATTTGTTGTGTGGCCTAGCAGCTGCCCTTACTCAGGCAATGATAGATCCTACATCGGAAGTTCCCATGATTGGAGCAAGCGGAGCTATAGCAGGAATTTTAGGGGCATATCTCGTATTACATCCAAAGGCTAATGTTAACGTTCTTTTTTGGATTATAATCTTTATTACTACTGTACGAGTTCCAGCCTTTATAGTCTTAGGTGTTTGGATAGTTGGACAATTTTTTAGTGTAGCTGGTGGAGGTGATACTGGAGTGGCCTATTTAGCACATATTGGTGGTTTTATAACAGGAATATTATTAATCCCTTTGTTTAAGAAACCTTCCGTAAGAATTTTAGAAGGAGCTAATTCACGACCTTTTGAATCCAAGCCTTTTACTTTAGAACAATTAATTCCTGATAATAAATCAAAGGGGTTTATGGAAGATTTTATAGATCAGGCTAATCGTGATAAGAAGCATTAATAATTATTTGGAGAATTTTTATGAAAACTGTTTTTAAATATTTAGGAGCCTCTTTAGTGGTCATTTTTTTAATTACTATAGTTTACAGTTTGGGTATTCAATATAACTGGTACGGGCAGCTAGAACCACCAGGCCAACCATTACAAAGCACTCTCCCGAAACACTTAATTAAAGATAAAATTAATAGACAGATGAAAGTCTCAAATTCCTCTAAACAAATCTTGTTTGGAGATACTCATGTACATACTACCTACTCTACAGATGCCTTTTTATGGAGTTTGCCTATATTTAATGGGGAAGGTCCACATCCTATTTCTGATGCTTGTAATTATGCTAGATTCTGCTCAGCTTTAGATTTTTGGGTAACTTCAGATCATGCTGAAGCTTCTACACCCAGAAAGTGGAAATCTATAAAAGAAGCTGTTAGACAGTGCAATGCCCCTTCAGATTTTGAAGACCCTGACATGGTCACTTTCTTAGGTTTTGAGTGGACTCAGGTGGGCCTTGAACCCAATAACCATTTTGGGCATAAAAATGTAATTTTCTTGGATATTAATGAAAATAAAGTTCCATTGAGACCTATAGGTGCAGGAGGGCTAGCTACTAATGGAATGCGGTCTTCTATTGGATCACAAGCTTCAGAGCTATTAAAACCATTAGCTTTTATTGATTTTCCAAACAGACAAAGGTACTTTAACTTTTCTTCCTTTGTTGAAGAACTAGCTGATGTACCCTTTTGCGAAGAAGGTATAAGTTCTGCATTATTACCAGAAGACTGCTATGAGTCAGCCAATACTCCAGCTGACCTATTTAGAAAATTAGATGAGCTTAATTTTCCTTCCATCGTCATACCTCATGGCAATACTTGGGGTTTTTATACTCCTCCTGGTTCAAGTTTAGACAAGCAATTAGAAGAAGATTTTAATAACGAAAATGTTCAAATACTTTTTGAAGTTATGTCTGGACATGGCAATTCTGAAGAATACAGACCTTGGAGAGCAACTGTTTTTGATCAAGATGGAAAAGCAGTTTGTCCACTTCCATCTAAAGATTATTTACCTAGCTGTTGGAGAGCTGGAGAGATTGTAGAGGCAAGATGTCTTTCTGAAAAAGAAAATCCAGAGGAGTGTGTTAAAAGAGCTGAGGAAGCAAGAAAGGCTTATGTTTCGCTGGGTGTTCCAGGTCATTTAATTATTCCTGGAGTGCAATTAGAAGATTGGCTGGACGCTGGTCAATGCAAAGATTGTTTTATTCCTTCGTTTAATTACAGGCCAGCCGGAAGTGCTCAATACGCCTTGGCCTTGGGAAACTTTGATTCAGATGAAGTGAAACGATTTCGTTTCGGTTTTATTGCTTCGAGTGATAATCATAGGGCTAGACCTGGTACAGGTTATAAAGAAATTGACAGGTTTGTTACTACAGAAGCAAATGGTCCTCCAAATGAAGCCATTAGAGAAAGCCTTTATCCCCAGCTAGAAGCTACCTCAGTCATTCTTCCAATAGAGATAGATGATGGACTTGCTCTTGGCTTTGGTGCTTTTGAGGCTGAGAGAATGGCATCTTTCTTTACAACTGGTGGATTAGCTGCAGTGCACTCTTTTAGTAGATCAAGAAAAGATATCTGGACTGCAATGCAAAGAAAAGAAACATACGGTACTAGTGGAGATAGAATTCTCCTTTGGTTTGATTTAATAGATAAAGATAAAGGAATAGTGCCTATGGGAGGAGAGATAACACTTGCTTCTGAGCCTAATTTTAAAATAAGAGCAGTTGGAGCTTTTAAGCAAAAGCCCGGCTGCCCAAAATATAACTCTTCTGATATTTCTGCCGAAGACATCTTAAGAATATGCAAAAATGAATGTTATAACCCATCTGATGAAAGAAAATTAATTGAAAAGATAGAGGTCATAAGAATTCTTCCCCAATCTTATAAGGGAGAAAGCTTGTCAGGTTTAATTCAAGATCCTTGGCAGTCATTTGAATGCCCTGCAGATCAAAATGGATGTGAAGTAACTTTCTATGATGGTGAATTTGCAAATCTTGGTAGGGATGCAGTCTATTATGCAAGAGTTATTCAGGAACCTTCCCCTACTATAAACTCAGAAAATGTCAGGTGTGAATACGATGATAAAGGAAATTGCAAAGAGGTTAATGTTTGCTATGGAGACTACAGGACGCCTAAGGATGATGACTGTTTAAGTATGTCTAGAGAAAGAGCTTGGTCTTCACCTATTTTTGTTGACTATAAGACAATTAATAATTAATAGCTTACCTGTTCTAAGGCCTCTGCAACAATATCTTTTAAATTGGGGTTACCTATAACTTCAGCCACTACATTAACTAGACTCATGAAAGAAGAATTGGTCTGTGAAGGCGTTATATCAGTTTTTTTAAGACAGCTTCTGGCAAGCTGAGCTATTAGAAGCATTGCAAAAGCGTTGGTAGGTCTGCCTCTTTTTCCTTTGAGATTTAGAACTGAATGTTTGCATGTTTCCTTAAGGGCCTCGAGTTCCTTAATTAAAGTTGATAAGTATTTATAGTCATTATTAGTAGCAATATGGCTTTGAAGAAGAAAAGATCTTGCTCCTGGGAATAGTCTATTTAGATTTTCATATAACATTTCTGATTGTAATGAAATTTCATCTAATTGAATTCTAATATCAGTATATGTTGGAGCTCTTCTAAAAACAGCCTCTTCAAATTTATAGGTTGTAATAGCATTTTCTATTTCTAAGATAAAGGAGTCACCAAGATTACTATTAATATTATTAATTTTTCTTTTTAGGCGTTCAGGCAAAGAATAAGGATTTTGGAAACTAAAATTATCCCCGCTTATATTAGATATTTTTCTGTACTTACTTTTTGGCATTTATCTATTATTCAAGTAATGTGCATCAATATAATAGAGATATCTGGAGAATCATGGAAGGGATTAAAAAAAAATCTAGGTTAAGTTTTTCAACCAAGTTTTTCTATGGATTTGGTTCAATATCTTTTGGGATAAAAAATAATGGTTTCAGTTACTTTGTTCTTTTTGTTTACAGTTCTGTTTTTGGATTACCAGCATGGATGGCTGGATTGGCTCTTAATTTAATTTTAGTTGCAGATGCAGTTACTGACCCCCTTGTTGGGTATTATTCAGATCGTCTAAGATCAAAGTGGGGAAGAAGGCATCCATTTATGTATGCTGCGGCAATTCCAGTAACTCTTACTTTCTATTTCCTATGGTCTCCTCCAGACAATCTGACACATTGGGAGCTCTTTCTCTATTTATTAATTTGCGCAACAATTATTAGAGTTTTTATTACTTTTTACGAAATACCATCCATAGCTCTTGGTCCAGAACTGACTGCTAATTATGTTGAAAGAACTTCCTTGATGTCCTATAGATATTTTTTCGGTTGGTTTGGAGGCTTAACAACTTATAACTTAGTTTGGTGGTATTACGAACCTAAGTACGAGACTGAAATGTATACCTTGGGAAGGTTTAATCCAGATCTTTGGTCTGAATGGGGACTTGTAGCAGCCATACTTATTTTCTTGGGAATAGTTGTGACCAGTTTAGGAACTCATAAACACATTCCTAATCTCATAGAACCACCCAAGAGGAAGCAAAAAGAGATCTCTGAGGGATTTAATGATATTAGTATTTTTAATCGTACTCTTAAATTGAATTTTCCATTACCTAAACTCAATTTCAGCCTCTTAGGAATCATGATTTATCTGTTGAAGTTTAGTCTTACTGTGGTTTTTACATGGATTATTCGCAATATCCTAAGGATTTTTGGATTTATTGTCGCTACTTTAGTTCCTAGCTGGATTGAATCTCTTCATCACATGGAATTCTTTATCAGAAGTCTGATCAAAGAAGTTGCAGAAACTCTAACGATAAATAGATCCTACAAATTTTTATTCTTTTGTGGACTATTAGTTTCTGTTGCCGGAGGCATTGAGGCAGCTTTTGCTGTTTACTTTGATAGTTATTTTTGGGAATTAGACAGTTATGAAATGCGTATAAGAGGTACTAGCATTTATTTATCACCAATAATTGCTATTCTTCTTGCTCCAATGCTTTCTGATAAGTTTGGAAAAAAACAAACTGTCTTATCTATTTGGGCTTTTCAAATAATTTTTGCAGCATTACCTTTTGTGCTTAGGTACTTAGATTTGACTATCGGAACTTCCCTTTTTCCTACCAATGAAAGTCCTTACCTTCTTCTAGTGCTTTGTATTCATGTGGTTATTAATGTAGCTGCCGGAATAATAGTTTTTTCTACTATGGGTTCAATGATTATGGATTTGGTTGAAGACATTCAATTGGAAACAGGAAGAAGAGAAGAGGGCATTTTATTCTCAGCCAGAACCTTCGCGGATAAAGCAGTAAGTGGATTTGGTTTAA
>CAZWMS010000008.1:0-45148 GCA_964635015.1 uncultured Gammaproteobacteria bacterium
ACATTGCTGGAATGGGTTCAGATATCTTCGAATCTTACTGTGGGTCTATGGTTGCATGTATTGCTATTGCTGCAACCTCCTCTTTAGCTTTTATAGTGGAAAATAGGGAAGAAATGATGTTTTTACCCTTGGCCTTGGCTTCTATAGGTTTGATTTCTTCAATTATTGGGATGATTATAGTTAGAATTTTTTCTAATTTATCCCCTGCTTTAGCAATGAGAATTGGCACAATCGCAGCGCCAGTTATTTTTGTATCAGCTGCTTACTTCCTTATTAACCTCCTCGTTCCTTCAAGTAATATTTGGTTTGCAGTTGTGTGTGGTTCCGTAGGAGGCATAGTAATTGGTTTAATTACCGAATATTACACAGGTTCGAAGCCCATCGTTAAGATTGCTGAATCAGGCCAGACAGGCCCTGCAACTGTAATGATCACAGGATTAGCAGTTGGAATGCAATCTGTCGCAGTTCCAATTGCCTGTATAGCACTAATTATTTTTGTTTCTACTTATTTCGCAGATCTTTATGGAGTTGGAATAGCAGCAGTAGGAATGCTCTCTACAGTAGGTATAACTATGGCCATAGATGCCTATGGTCCCGTAGCAGATAATGCTGGAGGTATAGCGGAAATGGCAGGCATGCCACCTGAAACTAGAGAAATTACTGATGAGTTAGATGAACAAGGAAATACAACAGCAGCAATAGGAAAGGGCTTTGCTATAGGAGCAGCTGCATTAGCTGCATTAGCAATAATAGCCGCTTTTGTTTCAACAGTTTCTGACAATAGAGGGGAAGAGCTTAAATTACTTTTGGATAATCCTATGGTACTAATAGGGTTATTTATTGGTGGAGCTATCCCTTTTCTTATAGCCTCAATAACCATGACAGCTGTTGGTGATGCTGCATTTGAGATGATTAATGAGATAAGAAGACAGTTCAAAGAAATACCGGGCCTTCTTGAGGGCAATGCAGAACCAGATACTGCTAAGTGTGTTGATATAGCTACTTCTGCTGCATTAAAAAAGATGCTTATACCTGGGGTTATTGCTGTTTCAGCACCTCCCTTAGTAGGATTTATTTTAGGTCCTGAATCTTTAGGAGGAATGTTGGCAGGCGGTTTACTTGCTTGTGTTCTTATGGCTCTGTTTATGGCAAATGCAGGCGGGGCTTGGGACAACGCTAAAAAATATATTGAAAAAGGAAACCTAGGTGGAAAAGGTACTGATACTCATTCAGCAGCCGTGGTAGGGGATACAGTGGGCGATCCTTTTAAAGACACATCAGGTCCTTCTATGAATATCTTAATTAATGTAATGGCAATAGTGAGCCTTGTAATAGCGCCTTTACTTTAATTAAGGTAATTTTTTACTCATTGAAGTATGGGGTATGCCTGTATCGGATTGGTAGGGTTTTATTTTTTTATAACCAAGAGATAAATAAAAATTTATGGCATTTTCTCTAGCATTTAAAACCATCTCTAGAGCCCCCCTTTTCTTAGCTATAGACTCTAATTCCAAAACTATTGCCGATCCCAGGCCTCTTCTTTGAATTGAATTATCTACTGCAATGTATCTAATTTGTCCTTCTTTTTCATTATTAAAATGTAGTCTTCCGCTTCCAATAATTTTATTTTGTTCAGTTAAGGCTATAAGATGATGACCCTCTTTTTCTAAAGCATCTTTCAAAGTATCTTTAGGCATTCCTATAGGCTTTCTTAACATTTTCCACCTGAAGTTGAAATAATTTTCCCATTCCGATTCAGTTTCGGGTGACTTAATGATGTAATTCATAGAATATTATTGTAAAAGTATTTTATTTAATTATGAAAAAGAGAGACAACATTTTTAATGATGGCAATTTTAACGACTTACCCTTTTCTTTCAATAAAGAAGTGACTGAAGTTTTTGAAGACATGATAGATAGGTCTGTGCCCGGATATAGTTCCAGCTTGAAACTAATTGAGAATTTAAGTAGAAAATATTATCAAAATAAAAGCTTTTGTTATGATCTGGGGTGTTCACTTGGAGCCTCTACAACGAGTCTCCTAAAGGCAACAGAAAATAAAGGAGGAAAGATAATTGCCATTGATAATTCAGAGGCCATGATCTTTAAATGCAAAGATAGATTTAAAGAATTTATAGAATCAAGAAGAGTAATCTTTACCCTTCAGGATGTAGAAAGTACTGAAATTAGAGAAGCTTCCATTGTTGTCATAAACTTTGTTTTACAGTTTATTGATTTACATAAAAGAGAGAGTTTACTTAAGAAAATATTTTCTGGAATGAAAAGAAATGGATTATTAATAATGTCAGAGAAGATTCATTTTAATAACAAATTTAGAAATAAGTCACTTCTTAATTTATATCATAAGTTTAAATATAATAATGGTTACACAAAAATGGAAATTTCTAGTAAACGCGATGCACTGGAGGGTGTTTTAATAACTGAGGCACAAGATGATCATTATCAAAGGCTTAAAAAAATTGGCTTTAAACAAATAAGAAAAGTTATGGTCAACCTTAATTTTATTACTTTAATTGCCCAGAAAAAATGATCAGACTAACAAAGAACTGGAGCGATCTTCTTAAGAGGTTTTATTCAAATCCTTACGGGCCGTTAAAAGATAAAAGACTTAAAGATTGGAAAAAAATGATTTCCTCTTTACCTAAAATGAACTCATCTAGGGTAGATCTATCAGATGGAATTAAAATTAGAGGAAAATGGAACCAAGAAGATAAAAAAAAGACAGAAATTATCTTATTAAATCTTATTCCTTGGCGAAAAGGTCCTTTTAAAATACAAGATATATTTATTGATGCTGAGTGGCAGTCAAATATGAAATGGGATCGAGTTCTAGATCTTGGTTTAAATTTAAGCAATAAAAGTATTTTAGATGTTGGATCTGGCAATGGTTATTACGGATTTCGAATGTTAGGAGGGTGTGCTGGGTCGGTAATATGCCTGGAACCCAATTTATCACATCTTACTCAGTTTCTTGCATTAAACAGTTTTATCGAGTCTAAGAAAATAAGAATGATTCCATTGAGGATTGAAGAATTATCTTTTGCAGATAAGTCCTTTGATTTTGTGTTCAGTATGGGAGTTCTATATCACCAAAGAAATCCTGAAAAACATTTAAATTTACTTATTTCTCACTTAAAAGAAGAAGGGCAAATAATACTAGAAACTTTGGTGGCTCCAGATGAATATGGGCAGGCTCTTGTACCAAAAGGAAATTATGCAAATATGCCAAACGTAAGGTTTATTCATACCAGGAAAGGATTAAAAGATTTGATTAGCAAAGCAGGTTTAAAGATATTACATATGTCGTCATCAGTTAAAACAACCCAAAAAGAACAAAGATCTAGTAAGTGGATGCCCTTTAAATCATTTGATGAAGGGTTTAATCAGTTTTCAGACAAAACAGTTGAGGGTCTGCCAAGACCAGAAAGAATTATTTTAGCTTTAAGTAAATTAAGACTCTGAGTAATCAGACCTTATCCCAATCCATCTATTAATAAGGGATCTTGCTTGCTGTTCATTGTTTTTAGCTATAAGAAGTGCTTCTCTTTGGGCTGACTCTAAAAGATCTGAATCTCTTATAGGATTTGCGATTTTTAGATTCATTAAGCCCGATTGTCTTAACCCATAAATATCTCCACCACCCCTTAACTCTAAATCTTTCTCAGCTATAACAAAACCATCATTTGTGTTTTCCATAGTATATATTCTCTCTTTTGCTAGATCTGTCAAAGGCTCTTTGTAAAGAAGTAGACAATGTGAATCTGTATCAGCTTTTCTTCCAACCCTACCTCTAAGCTGATGAAGTTGGGCTAATCCGAGTCTTTCTGGGTTTTCAATTATCATTAAAGTCGCTTCGGGCACATCTACCCCTACCTCAATTACTGTAGTACAAACTAAAAGTTGCACCACTCCTTTCCTGAATCTATTAATTATCTTGTCTTTCTGTTCTTTTTTAAGACGGCCATGGACCAGACCTACCTTTACTTTTGGAATTTCATTGCTTATCTCTTTAAACAAATCTTCAGCCGCTTGGGCTTCAAGTTCGCCAGAATCTTCTATAAGGGTACATACCCAATAAGCTCTTTGACCTTCTAAACAAACTTCTTCTATACGTTTAATAACTTTTTTTCTCATAGTATTGGGCCTCGAAGTTGTTGCTACTGGTATCCTTCCAGGAGGTAATTCATCTATTGTGGAGGTATCTAATGCTCCATACACAGTCATAGAAAGCGTTCTAGGTATAGGAGTAGCAGTCATAATAAGTTGGTGTGGGCTTTTTTCTTTACTTCCCCCCTTTTCAAGTAAAGTGAATCTTTGATGCACCCCAAACCTATGTTGTTCATCGATAATGGTCAAACCAACAGATTCAAAAACTACATCCTTCTGAAATAAGGCATGTGTTCCTATAAGAATTTGTGTTTTTCCACTATGTAAATCTGACAGAATTCTTTTTCTATCTTTAGCTTTAGTAGACCCCAAAAGTAAATCTACTTTTATTCCCAACTTAAAGAACCATTTGATCATATTTTCATAATGTTGTTCTGCAAGGATTTCTGTGGGGCACATAAAAGCGGTTTGCAATTTATTTTGAGAGGCTTGTAGTGCTGCAAGAGCAGCTATAATTGTTTTCCCAGATCCCACATCCCCCTGCAAGAGTCTTCGCATGGGGGTTTCTTTTTTAAAGTCCTGTTTTATTTCACTCCACACTCTAGATTGAGCACTCGTTAATTTAAATTCAAGAGAATTTAGAAAGACACTTTCTTGAGTTGAAACAGATCTCATTGGAGGAGATTTCCTTTGTTCTGTTTCTCTTTTAAGCATTCCTGAGCATAGAATATGAGCAACTAACTCTTCTTTTATTAATTTTCTTTGAGCAGGATGTTGTCCCAAAGAAAGTAACTCTAAACTGGTTGTTGTTGGGGGGTTGTGTATAAAAGTTAGAGCACTCAACAAATTTTCAAAATTATTTTCTTTACCTATTTCCCAATCCTCTTTTAAAAGATCGTTTTTTTGGCAATATAGAATAGACTGTTGAATTAATTTTCTTAATCGTCCCTGTTGTATATTTGAGGTTGAAGGGTAGATGGGGGTTAGGTGATCTTCTATCTCTATTTCATCGTCTTTAGAGAAGACTTGATACTGTGGATGAATCATTTCCTTCCCCCTTGGACCATGTCTGATGCTTCCGAAACATCTTATTTTATGACCTTCTTTTAGTTTTTTGTGTTGGGCTAAAGCAAAATGGAACATTCTCATGGTCAGCCTTCCTGTCCCATCAAAAATTTCAGTTATTAGCATCCTTCTACCTCTAAAAACTGGCGTAGATTTAATTATTTCCCCCTCTATCAACAGAGGAATTGCATAAGGGGCATTTCCTATGGGGGTTAAGTTTGTTCTATCTTCATATCTATAGGGAAGGTGGAAAGCTGCTTCTTGTACAGTTTTTATTCCTAAAATTAATAAAGATGTAGCAATTTTAGGACCCACTCCTTTAAGTTTTTCTGTTGAGTGGAAATCTTCTTTCCCCAGGGGCATAAACTAATAATTGTATGTGTCTTCTTTTACTATGATTCCTTCAATCTCAATCAGAGAGTCTAGAGGAAGCCTAGCAACTTGGACAACAGCTCTTGCAGGAAAAGGGTCTTCAAAGAATTCTTTCATTATTTCATTCAATACAGGAAATATATTTAGATCTATAAGGTAAACAGTTAGTTTTACTATTTGATCTAAAGAAGAATCACAGCCCTCACTGACTGCTTCTATATTTCTAAATACTTGTCTAATTTGATTTTCCTCTCCTTTTACAATTTTTGAGGTTTTAGGATCTAAAGGTATTTGCCCAGAAAGATAAATCATATTTTTTGCTTCTATAGCTTGAGAATAAGTTCCAAGTGCACCTGGTGCCTTGTCAGTTTCAATTTTCTTTTTCATAAATTTTTTTAATGTAGTGTTTTAACTTTCCTCATTTCTTGATCATGAATTCTGGTAACAGACAATACAGCCTTCATTCTTCTCAATTTTCTAATAAGTTTAGCAAGATGATCTCTTCCTGTAACTTGTATAAGTAAGACAATCTCACCAATTCCTGGTGTGGATTCACTTGCAGATAGAGATTCAATGTTAGTTCCTGAGTTTGCAATAGAAGAAGAGATCTCTGAAAGAAGACCCGGCTCATCATCAGCAATGACTTTAATTTGTGTTGAGAATAATCTTTCAAGATTATCATGCCAGTTAATGGGGAAGCACTGAGAAGGATCTTTTTTAGATGAGAGTATATTTTTACATCTTTCTTGATGGACTACTAACCCTCTATCAGCAGTAAAATGACCCATTACAGAATCACCAGGTATGGGTCTGCAGCATGTAGCATAATTTACTACAAGACCTTCTGAACCAGTAATCTCTATGGGAACAATTTGATCTTCTTTTATAGTTTTTCCTTTTTTAAGAAAACCCAAAAATTGTCTAGCCACTACATTTCCAACTCTTTTACCTAAACCTATTTCTTCTAGTAGTCTATTCAAACTTCTTACTCCAATGCCATCTAAAACTCTTCTTAAGTCTTCTCTTTTCATTTCTTTAACATTTAAGTTAACCACAGACAAAGATGAATCCAATAGTTTTTTCCCCAGTTTTTTAGCTTCTGAATTTTTTAGTTTTTTTAAGTAGCTCCTAATATTATTTCTAGCTTTTGGTGTAACAGAAAAGTTGAGCCAAGCAGGGGAAGTTTGAGGAAGAGCTTCAGTTATTATTTCAATAGTTTGACCGCTCTCTAAAGAAGCATTCAAAGGAGCTAGTTTTCTATTAATTCTGCAGGCTTTGCAATGATTTCCTATGTCTGTGTGTAAAGTATAAGCAAAATCTACTGCTGTTGAACCCTCAGTCATTTCTATTATTTCTCCATTGGGAGTAAACACATAGATTTCATCTGGGAATATATCGGTTTTAATAGAATCAATAAATTCTTTCGAATTATCATAATTTTCTCTCATTTCTAGCAGACCTGCTACCCATCTTCTTGCTTTCATTTGGGGGCTTGAATCAGATTTATTGCCTGATTTATAAAGCCAATGGGAGGCAATACCATTTTCAGCTACTTCATTCATGTCTTGGGTTTTTATTTGAACTTCTAAAGGATGTCCATTTGCTCCAACCACACCTGTATGAACTGATTGATAGCCATTAGACTTTGGTATTGAAATATAATCTTTAAACCTTCCTTCAATTGGTCTGTAGAGACTATGAATAGCTCCTATCGCTTTATAACAATTTTCAGGAGAGTCTACGATTACTTTTATAGCATAGACATCCATAATCTCTTCAAAGGACCTTCTCCTTTCTTTCATTTTTCTATAAATGCTATAAATATGTTTCTCCCTTCCTTCAATATAGGATGGAATTTTTTGCTCTAACAGTTTTTTTTCAATGCTTCTATTTATTTTTTTTAACAATCTTTTTTGACCACCTCTATTTTTTTTGACAGCAGAAACTAATCTTTTATATCTTGTGGGGTAAATGGTTTTAAAAGCCAAGTCCTCTAATTCTCTATAGACATTATTCATTCCAATTCTGTGCGCTAGATTTGCATAAATTTCAAGAGTCTCTTTAGCAATTCTTAATTGTTTATCTCTCCCAAGAAAATTTATGGTTCTCATGTTGTGTAAACGGTCAGCTAGCTTGAGAACGACTACCCTGATATCTTTTGACATAGCCAAAACCATCTTTTGTAGGTTTTCAGCTTGAACTTCAGTAGTAGAACTAATATCTAATTGGTCAATTTTACTAACACCATCAACTAAATTTGCTACATTTTTATTAAATTCTCTTTTTATAATAGACTTAGGAATCCCTGAGTCTTCGATTACATCATGGAGCATTGCTGCAGAAAGACTGTCTTGGTCCATTCCAAAAGTACCTAGAATATTGGTTACTGCAACTGGATGGCTTACATAGGGCTCTCCACTAACTCTATATTGGCCTGAATGGGCTTTACTAGCAAATTTGTAAGCCTTTTCTACTTGTTTAATCTGTTTAGGCGTTAGATAGTCAGATAATTTCTTTGTTAAGGCACTTATTGATTCCATAACTCATAAAATAAAATCCTAGTATCTCTATTTTTTTAGCCAAAGGCTATTAAATATATGGTTTTAAAATTTCTAAGAAGTTTATTCTGCAGAGAGTTCTTCAGAAAATTCTTGCTCAAGATCAGCTATATCCACCGTTAATGTATTTATATTTTCTGAAGTAACAGTACCAGCCTCTATTTCTCTCAAGGCCATTACTGTTGGTTTATCATCCTCCCAATCAAGAGTGGGTCTTCTTCCGCCTGTTGCTAACTGTCTAGCTCTTTTGGCAGCCAAGACAATTAAATCATATCTAGAGGTGACTTTAGTTAAACAATCTTCTACGGTTATTCTAGCCATAATATATATTCTGAAACAGGTTGAGCATTCTACAGGAAATAAGTTTATTAATTCAACAAATCTAAAAGAGTTTTTTTAGCATTTTGATTTCTTTTATTGTTTATATACTTCTTTTTCGTAATTATTTGCTTCAAATCATTCAAAGCATTTTGAAAGTCATCATTTAATACCAGAAAGTCAAAATCTTTTCCCTTAGCTATTTCTTGTCTGGCCATAGACAATCTTTTTTCTATTATTTTTTGGGAATCTTGACTTCTTTTATTCAACCTTTTCTTCAGTTGTTTCATAGAAGGGGGTATTATAAAAATACTAATTGAATCAGGATAAGTTGATTTTACTTGAGCAGCCCCCTGACAATCTAGTTCAAGTATTACCTGCACACCACTTTCAATTTGGTTTTCTACCCATTTTCTACCAGTGCCGTATAGATTTCCAAAAACTAACGCTTCTTCTAGAAATTCCTTCTTTTCTTTCATTATTAAGAATTCTTTTTTACTTATAAAGAAGTAAGAATTACCTTCTATTTCATCTCCTCTTTTCTTTCTTGTTGTAAAAGAAATACTTAATTTAATCTTTCTATTTAAGGACTCTTTGAGTAAGGCTGAAATAAGGGAGGTTTTCCCAGCTCCAGAAGGTGCAGCAATTACAATTAAACCTATCATTTTTTTATAATAATTGAGGTTATTCTAGGATTAATACTATTACAATAGTTAACTGGCATAAATTGGAGATAAGAATACAATTGTTTTAATTAAATGAAAGAGCATCAAATAAAATTTTTAAATATGGCCATTGAAGTAAATGCTCTTATGTTTGGTAATTTTACTCTTAAATCAGGCAGAAAGAGTCCCTATTTCTTTAATATAACCTCTTTTATACAGTCAGGTCGCCTATCAGATTTAGCTGATTTATATGTTAGAGAAATAATAAATAACCAAATAAATTATGATGTAATCTTTGGACCTGCCTACAAAGGAATACCATTAGCTTCTGCAGTTTCGGTAGCTTTGAGCAGAGAACAATCTAGACCTGTCCCAGTTTGCTTTGATAGGAAGGAGGAAAAGGTACATGGTGAGGGCGGTAAGTTAGTGGGTTCTATAGAAAACAAAAACGTCCTAATTATCGATGATGTTCTAACTGCAGGTACAGCTCTTAATAATTCAATAAGATTAATTAAAGAGGCAAAAGGTTCTGTATCAGCAGCTATTGTAGCCCTAGATAGGCAGGAATTGGAAGACAACAAGAGGGTAAGTAGTAGTTTAAGGGAAGAATTAAATATTCCAATTTATTCTATTTCAAATTTAGACAACTTAATTGATTTTTTAGAGAGATCTGATGGTAAAAAGAAAATAGCAACAAAATTAAAATCCTTATTAATAAATTAAGAAATGTTTACTGGTATAGTTCAAGCTCAAGGCGAGGTATCAAAGAAGACGACTACTAGACATGGAGAGAGTTTAGAAATTACTGTACCAAAGAGCTTCAAAAGGGGATTAATAAGGGGGGCGAGCGTATCTGTCAATGGAGTTTGCCTAACTGTTATTAAGCATGAAAAAGAACAGATAACATTCGACGTGATTAAAGAGACATTAAGAACAACAAACCTCAGTGATGTTAGAAAGACGACCAAGGTAAATATAGAAAGATCTTTGAAAGTTGGAGATGAGGTAGGTGGGCATATCTTATCTGGACATATTTGCTGTGCATGCAAAGCTACTGTAGAAACTAAAGATGGAGAGGTTGAAATTGTGGTTGATAAACCAAGGGTCTGGGGAGAACATATAACTCTAAAGGGCTATGTAGCTTTAAATGGAGTAAGCTTGACTGTTGGTAAGGTAACCGAGAAAAATTTTTCAACATTTCTAATTCCTGAAACTATAGAATCTACAAACCTTCTTTCTGTACAAAAGGGTGCAACACTTAATTTAGAAATAGATCAAAAAAAAGCGTTGTAGTTTAAAGAGAAATTTGGAGCTTAAATGAAAAAACTACTTTTTATTATTTTTTATGGATTCTGCTTTTCCTATTCTTTGGGTACAGAAGGAAATAAATCATTTATATCAACATACGAACCAGAAAATAGCGGTGATTTCTTTATTGAAAATACCAGGATTCTGACTGGGACTGGAGAAGAGATAATTAAGGGAAGTATTTTCATATCTAAAAATAAAATAAAAGCAATTGGGAAGAATTTAATAAAACCCGATGGTATAAAGACAATCAATGCAGAAGGAAAGTGGGTTACTCCTGGAATAATTGATATTCATTCTCACATGGGCGTTTATTCAGCCCCAGGTCTTAGATCAAGTTCAGATGGTAATGAGGCCACAAGTCCAGTTACTGCTCATGTTTGGGCTGAGCACTCTGTATGGACTCAAGACCCACAAATGCCTTTAGCCCTGAAAGGGGGCATTACAACTTTTCATGTGTTACCGGGTTCAGCTAATTTGATAGGCGGAAGGGGAGTAACCTTAAAAAATGTCTGGTCAAAAACAGTCCAGGGGATGAAATTTCCCGGTGCACCCTATACCTTAAAAATGGCATGCGGAGAAAATCCTAAGAGGGTTTATGGAAGTAGAAAAAGAGAGCCTTCTACACGCATGGGTAACGTAGCTGGTTATAGAAAGGCTTGGATAAGAGCACAAGGTTATCGCAATAAATTATTAGAATATGGCTCAAAGTCTGTTGAGGCCAAAGAACTAGAATATGCCCCCACAAGAGATTTAGAACTAGAAACACTAGTTGGAGTTTTAGAAGGAAGAATATTAGTACAGAACCATTGTTATAGGGGCGAAGAAATGGCAGTTATGCTAGATATTGCTAAAGAATTTAACTATAAAGTTACTACTTTTCATCATGCTATAGAAGCTTACAAGGTAGCAGACATGCTAGCTAAAAATCATGTTTGTGCAGCAATGTGGGCTGATTGGTGGGGCTTTAAACATGAAGCTTTTGATATGGTTTGGGAGAATGCTGCAATTGTAGATCAAGCTAATGGAAAGAAGGGCTGTGCAATAATACATTCTGACTCCTCAGTGGGCATTCAAAGACTTAATCAGGAGGCAGCTAAAGCTATGGCTGCAGGAAATAGGTCGGGTTTTAATATTACCAAATCAAGAGCAATTAAATGGATAACTTTTAATCCTGCAAAAGCTTTGGGTATTTCAGATAAGGTAGGATCTTTAGAGCCAGGAAAAATAGCAGATATTGTAATATGGAATGGAGACCCCTTCAGCGTATACTCACGAACCGAGAAAGTATTTGTTGATGGTTTACTTCTATACGATCATGAAGATTCATCGACACCTAAAGCAACAGACTTTGAATTAGGCATTATAAATTCTCAAGAACAGAGGTTAAGAAAATGAATAATAAGATTCTTATTTATTTAATCGCCTTACTTCTAAGTCTTAATTGCTTATCAGAAGAAATTCTCCTCAAAAATGCAACAATACATACTGCAACTAATCAGGGTAGTTTAGAAAATTCAGACATTCTTATTAGAGATGGATATATAGTAAGGATAGGAGAGAACATTTCCTCTTCATCCGCTATAGTCGTGAACCTTTCAGGAAAAGAAGTATCACCCGGCCTGATAGCGCCTCTTTCTCAACTGGGAATAGTTGAAATTGGTCTTGTTCCCGAAACAAGAGATGACACATCTAATATATACTCAGCAGGTTTAAGTATAGATTCAGCCTTTAATCCTTCTTCAACTCTAATTCCTTACAATTTGACAGGAGGGGTGACTTTAACTCTAACTTCACCAAGTTCATCAGGCCTTTTTTCTGGTATGACCTCTGTTTTTTCTCTATCAGGCTCTCTAGAAGAAAGTCTAGTAGCTTCTAACATTGCTTTAAGTGCAAACATAAGTGGTGGAGAAGATTCTAAAGCTGCAAAAATTCTTCTTCTAGAAGACTCATTAGACATAGCATCTTCAATGTGGAGGGCTTGGTCCCCATTACCAAAAAATTCATATTATTCCCTTAGGGACTTGAGGGCTATAAAAAGAGTTTTGAAAAGAGAGATTCCACTAGTAGTCAAGGCAAATAGGGCTTCTGACATACTAGCTTTAATAGATTTATCCAAAAGAAAGAATATAGATCTAGTAATATTTGGTGCAGCTGAAGGCTGGAGAGTAGCTCGGCAAATAGCTTCTGCAAAAGTACCTGTCATTATCCAGCCTATTGATAATATTCCTCATTCTTTTAATGAATTGGGAGCAAGACTAGATAATGCTTCCCTTCTACATTCTGAAGGAGTAAAAATCTTAATCAGCTCTCATGAAACTCATAATTCTTACTTAAGCAGACAAGGAGCTGGTATAGCAGTTTCTTATGGCTTGCCATGGAATGAGGCTTTAAAAGGACTTACAAAAAATATTTCAGAAGTATTTAAATTAAACAAAAGAGGTGCTATCCAAGAAGGATATATAGCTGACATAATAATTTGGGATGGTGACCCCTTAGAAGTAACTTCATTTGTTGATGGAGTTTATTTATCAGGAAAAAAATATCCCGTAGAGAATAGATCTATGAGATTAAAAGAAAGATACTTAATTAAGTAATTTATTTATTTATTTATTTAGGCTTTTCTTTACCACTTTACTTACCACAGCCATATCAGCTTTTCCTAGAAGGTTAAACTTTAAAGACCCCATTACTTTTCCCATGTCTTGAGGGCTACTAGCACCCTCTCTAATAATAGTTTCCCTTACGATCTCTGTTATCTCTTCTTCTGATATTTGTTCTGGCAGGAATTCTGTAAGAATTTTAATTTCCCGTTCTTCTTTCTCAGCCAACTCATCTCTGTCCGCAGATCTAAATTGATTAGATGAGTCTTTTCTCTGCTTTATCATCTTTTGGATAATAGAGATTATATTTTCTCCATTTAAATCTGCTTGTTTATCAATTTCTTCTTTTTTTATTTCTGAAATTGCCATGCGAAGAGTTGTAGTTTTTTCTTTGTTACCTTTCTTCATAGAGACCTTAATTTCTTCTTGTATAAAAGATTTTAATTTGTTCTCAGTCATTTGAGGTAAGGTGGTTTTTTAAAATCTTGGTGGACGACCCAAGCGGTTCTTTCTTTGAATTTTAGCTTCCCTTTTTACTGCAGCTGCAGCTTTTCTTTTTCTTGCTGCTGTAGGTTTTTCGTAGAATTCTCTTTTTCTTACCTCTGTTATAATGCCTGCCCTTTCGCACGCACGTTTAAATTTTCGAAGCCCAACATCAAAGGATTCATTTGTTTTAATATTAATTGAGGGCATAAAATTGATATGACTTATAAGGTCGCGCAATTCTATAGAACCACTTTTATTTTTACAAATACTTTATTTTTTTTTAATTGTGGAGAGAATATTATTATTTTAAGGGATAGATATGATTATTTTAGGGATAGAGACCTCTTGCGACGAAACAGGAGTAGCTATTTATGATGGTAAAGAAAATAAAATTCTAGCCGAAAATCTTTATAGCCAAGTTCATAAACACCTGCAATATGGAGGCGTTGTTCCAGAATTAGCCTCAAGAGACCACATAACAAAATTGTTGCCATTGGTCTCAATGACTATCAAACAATCCAGATTAGAAATAAAAGACATTGATGGCATAGCTTTTACAGCAGGACCCGGATTAAGAGGACCTCTTTTAGTTGGTTCAACATTAGCACAATCTCTTGCTTTGGGATGGGAAAAACCCTGTATTGGTATAAATCATATGGAAGCTCATTTATTAATAAATCTTTTAGAAAATCCACCTCCTGATTTTCCCTTTATAACTTTACTTATTTCAGGTGGTCATTGCCTTTTAATAGAGGCAAAAGGCATAGGTAAATATAAAGTATTGGGACAAACAAAAGATGATGCAGTAGGAGAGGCATTTGACAAAGTAGCAAAATTACTTGGTTTAAATTATCCAGGAGGACCTGAAATAGAAAAGATTGCTAAATTAGGCAATCCCCACTCTTATAAACTTCCCAGACCAATGGCTAAAGGAGAAAATTTAGACTTTAGTTTTAGTGGTTTGAAAACTGCAGTTTTCTACATAACAAGAGAACAGGGGGAGCCTGTGAAAAGAAGGTTTAAAGCAGATTTAGCAGCCTCTTTTCAACTAGCAGTTTCAGATATTTTAGTATGGAAATGCAGAAAAGCCTTGTTAAAAAATGGATTAAATCAACTGGTTGTAGGAGGAGGGGTAGCTTCGAATGCATTTATACGAAAAAAACTAGATGAAGATTTAGATGGAATTGATCTTTATTTTCCCAAATTATCTAGGTGTACAGATAACGGTGCTATGGTAGCTGTAGCAGGATATTACCGCTTTAAAGACCCTAGATATAAAAATAGTTTATTCAAAGTAAAATCTAGATGGGAGCTGGATAGGGTATAGTTAATTATGGACAAAATTTTTATCAAAAATTTGGAAGTTGAAACAATAATAGGTATTTTTGAATGGGAACGAGAAGTAAAGCAGTCAGTATTTATTGATATTGAAATTGACTTAAATTTACAGAAATCAGGGGCAACAGATAAAATATCTAACTCTTTGGACTATAAGAAGATTTCAAAGAGAATTATTAATTTTATTATTGGAAGTAAATTCAAGCTTATAGAAAGTCTTGCAGATAAAATAGCTAAAATTGTTTTAAACGAATTTAATGTAAAGAGAGTTTCAGTTTCGGTAAAGAAGCAAGGTGCTTTGAGGGGATCAGAGCTTGTAGGAGTTAATATAGTCAGACCATAGTTATGGAAGAAGTCTATATCGGCATAGGAAGCAACCTTGAGCCTATAAAAAATATAAAAAAGGCAAAAAAGGAACTTAAGAAATATTTTAAATGTTACTTTTCAAAGACTTATCCATATAAATCCATGGGGTTTAAAGGGCCTGACTTTTTAAATTTAGTTGCAAAATTTTCCACTAACTTAGATTTAATAGAGGTACAAAAGATCTTTTCAAAAATAGAAACTCTTCTTGGAAGAGGCGAAAACCAACACGGCTTCTCAAGCAGAGTAATTGATATTGATATTCTTCTGTTTGGTAATAAAGTACTCGATGAGGGGAGAAGGTCGCTGCCACACAAAAATTTAAATGATTGTAGATTTGTTCTTGAACCTCTCGTTGAGCTGTCTCCAAATGAAAACCACCCTGTTCATAAGAAAACATTTAAAGAGATGTTAGATAATATTAACCAATAATCTTTTTAAATTATTTCTCCAAGTTCTCTAGCTCTATCTATTTTACTTTTTTCATCTTCAGGCAGATATCTACAAGCTAAAACAAAAGTTATTAAGGGTATTACAAGAAAAAGTAATGCCAGAGTGAAGGCAAGTCTTAATGCATCACCTTCAGACTGACCTTGAAATTGAAAAATATCACTCATCTTGCCTACCGTGTATGGTCCAAGAGCAAGACCTATCATACTTAAAACTAGAAGATAAAAAGCACCTGCTATAGCTCTCATCCTAGGCAAAACTAAATCAGAAACTGTTGTAGCTGCTAATCCTACCCACATTGGCGAGACTATATGAAAAAGAAAATTCCAAAAAAGAGACATATAGAGGTTAGGAGAATATAACAAACCCAAACTTGTTGGAATAACGAAAAAGGCAGCAAAAAAAGCAACCCACAACCTACCATTAGGGTTCCTTCTTCTAAGTCTATCCCCAGTTATGCCTCCAGCTATTACTCCAATCACCCCCCCAACAGCAACTATTAATCCTAGTACTGTTCCAACTACAGCTTCATCTAAGCCATGAATTCTCATATAGAATGCTGGTCCAAAGGCACCATGGGCGTAGGTATTAAAAGCAATAAATGGAAAACCTAATAAAGCAAATATCAAAGCTTTGCTCTTAAAGATCATTCCATGGGCTACTGGGTCTCTAAATTTTAAACCTTGTATCCAACAAGTCATTAGATACAACCCAATACCAAAAGCAATCCATTGAATGTAATCTCCAGTTAGCAGAATTAAAAGATAGAAAACAAAAAAATAAGTGAATAAAAAATAACAGTTTGTTAATAAAAACCTTTTTTTATCTTTTGTTTGAATAAATACTAATGGAGTTAGTCCCATAAACTCTTTTAAGGTAGTCTTTAAAGGTTGAGTATCTTCTTCAGAATCTATTCCATCACTCATACCCCTTTTTGGTTCTCTAATTTGCCAGGTAAGAATAGCTATTAGTAAACCGGGTACCCCAACTCCTATAAATGCCGCTTGCCATCCTCTCAAACCAAAAGGAGCAAGCAGGGGATCTGGGAAGGAACTATTCCATAGTGATACTATCCAGCCTCCCAAAAATATTCCTATCCCGGCTCCTATATATACCCCACTAGAATAAATTGCTAGGACAGTAGCTCTAACTTTAGGAGAAAAATAATCAGACAATAATGAATAAGTAGCTGGACTCGCACTTGATTCTCCTATTCCAACTCCAAATCTATACGTTGCAAGAGCTGTAAATGATTGAGCTGTTCCAGAAAGGGCCGTCATCATACTCCAAGTAGCCAGACCTAAACTAATAAGTTTTTTTCTTGACCAAACATCAGCTAATTTCCCAAGAGGTATCCCAAAGATTGAATAAAAAACGGCAAAGGCTGTACCAAACAAGAAACCCAGATCGCTATCTGATAGTCCAAGATCTGCTTTTATATCTTCGGCTAATACTGAGAGTATCTGCCTATCTATAAAATTGAAAACATAGACTACAACTAACAGGCCAAGAGCAAATTTTGCGTATCGCCCGCCAATTTCTGGTTGGCTTTCCTTTTGGTTCATTTTTTAAGAAGAAATTTTTGCAGTTGCGGAACCAGTTATTACTGTAACACCATCCTGGTTCGTAGTTACAATTTCTAATTCAACAATATTTTCTCCATTTTCTTCTCTTATATCAGTAACAGTAGCTATACTTGAAAGAGTATCTCCAGGCCAAACTTGGCTTGTAAATCTAACTCCATATTTCTTTAAAGTGCCGTCACCAACATAGTTTGTTAGCATTTTTCCTGTCATCCCCATGGTTAACATTCCATGGGCAAAAACACTAGGGTATCCAGCTATTTTTGTTGTAAATATTTCATCTGTATGCAGAGGATTATAGTCTCCCGATGCACCTGCATATTGAACTATTTGAGTTCTCTTTAAATCCTCAATCAATATTTCGTTGTATTTATCTCCTACTTTTATTTCACTTTCTTTTAACATATCATTTCCTCAGCTATCAACAGGTCTTTCGGTTTGGACTCCAACCCCTGTAGCAGTAATTACTAATTCTCCTTTTTGATTCCTATACTCAGTTACAGATTCACTAAATCTAAGTTTACCTGCTCTCTTGCTTTCTTTTTCCCAAGTCTTGCCTGGTTTAGTAGTAGCACTTAAAGTGTCTCCTGCTTTTAATGGAAGATGATATTCAAAGTGCTGCTCAGCATGAAGACCTGCTGCAGCATTACCACTTCCCCCACCAGAACCAGGAGATTTAGCTCCAGAGGGTTCTTTACCTGAACCAAACCAACCCTCTCCTCCAATTTTGGGTCTAAGAAAATAATCTGGATCAAATTGAGCACTAGATTGTGTAAAAGTAGGTGGTGCGATAACCCCCTCACAACCTGACTCTGATTTAAAATTCTTATCGTAATAAATAGGATTGTCATCTCCTATTGATCTGGCAAACATCATAATATGGCTTGCTTCTATTAAAAATTTATCTATTGCCATTATTTCCTCCCTTTTTTTGTTTTATAGCTTAAACCATAAAAAAGATAAAGTTTACATAAAGTTATTTTCAATGAGACTCCATGCACTATCTGCCAAAGGTTTAACTCTTTCTCCAACGTCTTCAGCATTTTTGTTTGCTGCTGTGCCATCTCTTACTCTGCCTATAATTCCTTGTAATATTCCTGCTGACTTAAAAAGATTATAGGCCATGTATAATTCCCATTCTTCTTTAATATCAAAACCAGTTTTTTCTGAGTATAGATCTAAATATTCCCTTTCAGTAGGAATACCCTTTTCCTTACAATATTTACTGTCAGACAGCTTAGGATTAATCCTATATTGCATACAGTGGTAACTGAAATCAGCACATGGATCACCTAAAGTAGATAATTCCCAGTCTAGAATTGCTATTACTTTAGGTTCTTTTAAATGCATCATTAGGTTAGTTAAGCTGAAATCCCCATGAACAATTCTAAGTGGTTTTTCTGAAGGAAGGTTATTAGGAAGCCATTCAATCAACTTATCCATGGAAGAAATCTTTTCTGTCTCAGAATCAGTGTACTGTTTAGTCCAGATAGACACCTGTCTTCCAACATAGTTACCAGGCTTCCCAAAGCTTTCTAAGCCAATTTTAAGAGGGTCTACTGAATGAAGCTTAGCTAATGTTTCATTCATAGAAAAGTATAGTTCTTTGGCCTCCTTCTTATTTTCATCAGGTAAAGCAGGATCCCACAAGACTCTTCCTTGTACATATTCCATTATGAAAAAAACTGTTCCTATAATATCTATATCTTCACAAAGACTATACGTTTTTGGTACAGGAACATCTGTCTTCCTTAGAGCAGTTATAACTCTATACTCTCTGTCAACTGCATGAGCTGATTTTAATAATTGACCCGGTGGTTTTCTTCTAAGAACATAAGATTTATTATTAGATTTTATTAAATAAGTAGGATTTGACTGGCCCCCCTGAAATTCTTCTATTTCAATATTGCCTTCAAAATTAGATATATTTTTTTCCATAAAGGATTGTAGGGATTCTTTATTAAATGAATGGCGTTCTAAAACCCCCATCGTCCCAACATTTTCTTTTTGATTAAATTCCATAATCCTAACTTTTATCTTTCTCTTAAGTCTATAGAGATGATCTCCCTCCATCAACTTTCAATGTTTGCCCTGTTATATAATCTGCTTGACTTAAATAATAAGCAACAGCAGCTATTTCGCTTGGCTTTCCAAGCCTACCTAGAGAAATTTTATTAACTATTTTTTGCTTTCTCTCTTCGTCAAGAATATTTTTTTCGGGCCATAATATTACCCCAGGTGCAATAGCATTTACTCTAATTTTTGGTGCTAGCTCTCTAGCTAAAGATCTTGTGATAGACTCTAGTGCTGATTTTGCAGCTAAATAAACACTATAATCCTTGACTCCAGAATTCGTCATAGAATCCGATATATTAATGACGCAACTTTTGTTCTTTTCAAGAATTAACTTTAATTGTTGAATCATGAAGAAAGGAACATAGGCATTTGTAGCAAGGAGGCTGTTCCAATCATCTTTATTTGCCTTGAGTAGAGGAGTAGGAAAATAACTAGAAGCATTATTTACAAGAACATCTAAACTTTTATTAGTTTTCAAAACTGTATTTATAGCTTTTTGTATTGAAGATTCTTTAAGAAAATCAGCCTGAATTATTTCACATGAATCTTTCCTCCTAGACAGCAGCTTATCTTGAAGTTTTTTAGCCTCTTCCTCAGATTTATTATAGTGTAATATTATTTTATAGCTCTTTTCATGAAAATATTTTGCTATGCTTGCACCAATTCTTTTACTCCCCCCAGTTATTAAGATTGTTTTTTTATTGTCCATTTTTTTAATTAAACAGTTCTTCTATTATTTTAATTCTTTTTAACCTTAAATCATGTGCTATTTCTTTTCCTTTTAATTTAGACGAAGAAGGTTTTACTTTTAATAACTTGTTTGTCAATTTTTCCCAATCAATAAAGTCATTTAAAAGAAGGGGGTCTAAGGGTTTATAAGCTTTATAGACTTTATTAACTTCTAGAAATCTTTCATTCCTTCTTAAGCCATCTACTTCTTCTAATAAATTTAACACCTCATAACTTTTTTTATTTTTTAATTTAATGTCTTTTCCAAATTTAATTAATTTTTTAAGCATGGTTGACATAAGATCTATTTTTTTTGGAACTCCAAATGCTTCACTAAGATTTTTCCCCTTACTAGCACAAGCAACTAGGGCAAGCCATCGCCCTTTACCTTCATTAATTTTAGTTATTATTTTTTTGAAAAAATCTAAATTAACATCACAACCCTCTATTAATTCCCCCATTGCTTTACATTCGTACAAGATTTTGAAATATTCTTGAGGATCTTTTTCATTTAAAGCCTTTAATGTTTCAAGCCAAATTCTTTCTTTAGTAAGAGTTTTTAACTCTCCAGAGTTAGAGATTTTTTTCATTGAGAGCAGTGTTTTTCCTTCTATAACAAAGTCTAAATGTTTTAGTTTTGATGCAAATCTTGCTACTCTCAATACTCTAAGGGGGTCTTCATCAAAGGATTTTGATACTTTTCTTAAAAGTTTATTTTTAATATCATCTTTACCCCCACAAGGATCTATGAAATTACCCTCTTTTGACAGTGCTATTGCATTAATTGTTAAGTCTCTTCTTTTTAGATCCTGTTCTAGTGTAACTGACTGATGGGAGTTAAAAGTAAACCCTTTATGTCCTTTTCCAGATTTCTTCTCAGTTCTAGCTAATGCATATTCTTCTTTTGTTTTTGGATGAAGAAAGACAGGAAATTCTGATCCAACAGGTTTGTATCCTAAACTCATCATTTCTTCTGGATTAGAACCAACAACAACCCAGTCATGTTCTTTTGTGGATAGATTCAGTAGTTTGTCTCTTACAGCCCCTCCCACTAGATACACTTTCATTTTTTTAATTTATATGATTAAAGCTAAATAAACGCTTATCTTCCAATCTGAACGCAGACAATTTATATCCCCAAACGCACCCTGTATCTACTGAAGTGATATTAGATACCCCCGTTTTACCAGCTATATCTGCCCAATGACCAAAAACAATATGAATTTTTTCTTCTAAAACTCTCAAGGAATGGAGAAACCAAGGCCTAAAACTAGAGGGTATTTCTTTTTTTTTGAATTTAAATTTTTCATGCATTTCTAGATCAAGCTCACCATTGGCCTTGCAAAACCTCATTCTTGTAAGGTAATTTGTATTTAGTCTTAATCTGTCCAGCCTATTTAGGCTTTCTTCGGGTTTATTAGGCAAGTTTCCCCAAATACTATTCAAATACTCCTCATAAAGCTTATCACAGGACAGAGTATTTTTAATTTCTTTTGATGCTTTTAATGCCTGCTCTAAAGACCAATGGGGGGGGATTCCGGCATGTGACATAAGAAAAGTTGTTAACCCCTGTTCACAATCTACTTTTTCAAGATATAAGAGTGGTTGCTTCCTGAGCCATTCCTTAAGCAGATTTAACTCTTCATCTAAAAGAAGCTCTCTAAGAGTATCATCTTTAGATGGTTTTCTAAGGCCTTCTGCAACAGCAAGGAAATGGATATCGTGATTTCCTAACACTATCTGGCAGTTTTTTTTTATTTTATAAACAAACTTTAAAGTATTAACAGAATCAGGTCCTCTATTTACTAAATCGCCTACAAACCAAAGCTTATCTTCACTCTCATCAAAATTGATCACATCCAGTAGGCCTGAAAGCTCTGCAAAACAACCTTGCACATCCCCAATTACGTAATTAGCCACTTTTTCTTTTAAGTAAATATGTTGTAATTTTTAAGAAGTCCTTTAAGGAGAGCGATTCCGGTCTATTATCTGGATCAATTTTAAGGTCTATAATTTTGTTTAATGGCAACAAATCTTTAAAAGTCTTACTTATTTTTTTTCTCCTTTTGGTAAATAATAATTTGGTTACTTTTTGAAGCATTATTGCCTCTTTTGAGTTAATTTTTTTTTCTGGTTTTGGTATAAATTTAATAAAGATACTCTCCACTGATGGTCTGGGTTTAAAGCTTTCTGGGGGAACTAGAAATAAAGATACCGCTTGGAACATATATTGAGTTAAGACACTTAACCTACCATAAGATTTTTTTCCTGGAGAAGATAAAAGCCTCTCTCCAAATTCCCTTTGGAACATGTAATGTATATCTTGAAAAGATTCAGAGTTTTCAAATGACCAAAGCATAATTTGTGAGGAGATGTTGTAGGGAAGATTCCCTATTACCCTAAGTTTATTTGTAGGTTTTTTATTTAACCTTATATTAAGAATATTATTTTCTTTAATCCTTAGGTTCTTAACCGAGAAAGCTAACTTCTTTAATTCAGGAATAAGATCTCTGTCTAGCTCAACACTGTCTAGCATTTTAACTTTGTTTAAGAGTGCACTAGTTAGAGCTCCCTTACCCGCTCCTATTTCAAGAAAACTTTGGTTTTTTAACGGATTAACACTTTGTAAGATTTTATAGATAATAATTGGGTCTATTAAGAAATTCTGTCCAAATTTTTTTTTTGCTTTAATCACTTTTTATTATTGGTTACTAATTTTAAGGCTAATGTTGAAGCTTCTAAGAGACTTCGTTCATTCACTTCCTTATTTCCCGCTAATTCATATGCAGTTCCGTGATCTACAGAAGTTCTTATTAAAGGAAGTCCTAAGGTGATGTTTACTGCACTACCAAAACTAGAGGTTTTCATAACAGGCAGGCCTTGGTCGTGGTACATGGCTAGAAATGCATCTGCCTTGCTTCCTTCTTCCTCAATGAAGGCTGTATCTGCTGAAACAGGACCAACAAGATTATATCCTTTTAATTTTAAACTTTTTATAGCTGGAAAAATGATATCCCTTTCTTCATTACCAAGGTAACCCCCATCTCCAGCGTGAGGATTTAATCCGAGAATCTTAATAAGAGGATTTTTAATGTTCCAATTTTTTTTAAGTTCACTATCTAATATTTTTATGCAATCTACCAAGTGGTCGAAAGTAATTAATTCTGGGACTTTATTCAACGAAACATGTGTGGTGGTCAAAGCTATCTTAAATTCTTTGGAGGTTAACAACATTAGTGCTTTTTTAGTTTTTGTCAATTTAGCTAGGACCTCTGTATGACCTTGGAAATCTATTCCTCCTTTATTCATGAGCTCTTTGTTTATTGGACCAGTCACGATTGCTTTGAATTCTTCTTTAAGAGTTCTTTTGGTTACATCTTTTAATACATCCATAATGTATTGAGCATAAGAAATATCAGGTTCTCCTGGTTTTATTTGTTCTTTTAAAGGGCAGGGATATATCCAAAAATGTCTTTGGTTTAGTTTTTTTTTATTACTATAGGCTTTTATTTCTATTTTAATATTTAGTTTTTTTGCTCTTTCTTCAAATAATTCAACATCGCCAAAAATCACAGGGATAAAACCTAGATCTTTTTTTTTGCTAAATGCCTTAATACAAATATCTGGGCCTATGCCTGCTGGGTCTCCAGGAGAGACAGCCAGTTTTATCATGATGCTAGCTTGATATCTACAAAAGCTTCAGATCTTAATTCAACCAAGGTTCTTTGGAGTTCTTGTTCATATTTTCTAGTAAAAATTATCTGATAAGCTCGGTTTTTTCTTACAGACTCACTTACATCCTCATTCCTCCTGCCCAAGACCTCCAAAACATGCCATCCAAAACTTGATTTAAAAGGTTCAGAAATTTCATTTATATCTGTCTTATTTATCACTTCAGCAAAAATAGGGTCAAAAGTAGAAGGTGTGTTCCAACCAAGATCACCTCCATCCAATTTGGATCCAGGATCTTCAGAAAATTCTCTAGCTAGGTCTTTAAAATCATCTCCATTTTTTAAATTATTGTATATCTCTTGAATTAAATCCTTGGTTTGAGAAGGTGTTCTTATCTCTGTTGATTTCAACAAAATATGCCTTACTAAAGTTTGATCTTCAAACTTCACTGTATCACCTCTTTTTTCTGATAGACGGAGAATGTGAAAGCCTGCACCACTTCTAATTAGCTTAGATATATCTCCTACTTCCATATTAATTATTATTTCAGAAAATAAGGTGGGAAGTTCAGAGGATTTTTTCCAACCCAAACTCCCTCCTTCAAGAGCATTTTGTCCTGAAGAGTATGAAGCGGCTAGCTTGGAAAAACTTTCTCCACTCAATAACTCTTTAATAATACTCTTACCTTTTGTTTCTGCTTTTTTTATCTCTTCTTTAGTAGAGTTTCCCTTTAAGGGCAAAAGTATTTGTTGAACATTATATTCCTCTGCAAGTTTGGTTTTACCTTCTTCTGAATTAAGGAAGTTTTCTATTTCTTCATTTGTAATATCAATCTTTGAGCCAACCTTCCCCCTTTGAACTCTCTGAATTATCATATTTTTCTTAACAGTTTCTCGAAGATCCCTATAAGAAATGTTCTGAGACTCAAGACTATCTTTAAAATTTTCAAGGTTTAGTGAATTTTGGGAAGCTATTTGAGAAAGAGAAGAATTTAATTCAGCATCGCTTATTTTTATGCCCGCTCTCTCTCCTATCTGCAGCTGAATTTCTTCCATAATTAATCTTTCAAGGACTTGTTCTTCTAGAATTTTTTTTGGAGGCAATTCACTTCCAGTCTCTCTTATTCTACCTATAACTTCTTGAAGCCTGCTATTCAATTCAGATTCCATAATAACTCCTGACTCTACTACTGCTATCACTCTATCTAGCAATTCTATTTCAGGTCTCAGTTTAGAAGGCAGTAAAGACAATATAAAAATAAGCAGGAGGAGAAGAATTTTCCTAGGTATAAAAACAATATTTAAATTAGTCATTTTTTTCTTATTATATTCTCATTTTCGTTCTTGTTAGCTAATGATGCAATTATTCAAGCTTCTGAGAAGAAATTATCTTAGAGACTTTCTTTCCAAGTCTTCCTAATTCCTTCAATTCAATAAATAGATATAGATTGTCTCTCAACCTACTGGGTTCATGGCCATTATATAAAGCCAAATAAGGGCTTTCATATTTATTTTTCCACGAAAAATAATCTTCAGTTATCCATTTTCTGTTCATTATTCCAAATTTTAAACAGCAGTTTGCATATTCGAAGCCCATTAATATATCCACAGATTTTGATCTATCTATGTCCTTTTGTAATCTTCCAAAAATTGAAAAGGATTTTGTTATAGGGAAATGAGCAATGGCTTCTATTTGATTGGTAGCGCTTAAATTATCTAACCAAGGCACGTAAGAAGGGTTTAAATTTTTCCTCCTATAAATAGACCTTAATTCAAATCTCCTTTTCTGCTTGTCATCATAAATAAATCCAAATGAGCCAGAGTTAATTTTTTTAGTTTTTCCATCCCATTCCAATAAGAGTGAGTAGCGAGAATTTTTGTTAATGTAGGATGTAACTTCACCGACAAAGGGAGATTTATCTATTTTCTCTAAAGTATATAAGCTATTTAATTTTTCTAAATAAAGGGCCTTTCCTAATGAAAAAAGAGTAGTCTTATTTCTTGAAAATGAAGATATATGCTCAATTCCAATTATTAATTTATCAGCTTTTGGATTTCTATCGAATCCACTGTATATATTTCGCCTAAAAAGGCCCTCATAATCTGTACTGAAGATTCTAGAATCTATAAGGGGAAGGTGAGATTCTTCTTCTTCTTTTACATAAACATATTTAATTGTAGGGGTGAGGGTTTTTTTTACTCCGTGTATATTTTTTTCTAGGAATACTCGGTATTCAGCCTCAAACCAGGGCGATGATCTAGTAAAGTTGCCGTGGTTTGTATTATATTTAGTGATATCAGAACCTAAAGAAAAGGAGAAAGTTGAGCTAGCTAGATTTATTAAATATCTTAATTCCTGGCCTAGGTATGCCCTATCTACTTCGTTAAATTTACTAAAAAATAGTTTATTCCCCTCCCTTTGGTATGTACCTATTGAAGATGCTAGATGATAAGAAAAGTTCTTTTTGTATAAGGAAGAATTAAAATTCAATTTTGGTTGGACTCTATACTCTTCTGATACAAAGGGATTAAGAATTTGAAATCTGTTTAACTCTAACCCCATATCAAAATAAGAAGTTTTCCAAAGCATACTTAGGTTCTTAGGTAAATAACTTGTTTTAGATTCTCCAAACTGACCATCTCCAATATCTCTAAAAAAATATTCATCGCTTGCTGATTTAAAATTTATTTCTGTAAATAAAGCGTTCCTAATGCTTGTTTTGTGGGTCCAGGTAGTTTTCCAGCGCTTAGACCCTTGCCCAACTTCTCTTTTATATTCTTTATCAGATAATAATGTTGCAACTCCTAATTTACCTCTAGAACTTTCTGAAACATACCTAAATTCTAGGGCCCCACCTGAACCTCTATCAGTTATGTGTCTTGGTGAAAAAACAAGGTCATAGTTAGGAGCGAGATTGAAATAATAAGGAAGTGATATATCTATTCCATCACCTCCCTGTCTTAAACTTGGCGACAAAAAACCTGATAAGCGCTCATTACCCACGGAAGTTCTTACATAAGGAAAATAAAATATTGGAATATTTTTTATATTTAATTTAATGCCTTTAATTATTGCATTTCTTTGATTTTTAAGTATTTCAATTTTTTTTGCACTTATTTCCCATATTGGGTCATCTTCTGAGCAATTTGTAAGATTAGAGTCTATTAAGATGACATCCCCTGAGGTTTTAATTTTTAAGTCTTGTGTACTTCCAAAAGAAGTATTTTTAAAATTTAAATTAGAATCTTTTACAGAAAATGATCTTTCTAAAAGATTAGCCGTTACAGAATCAGCATCAATTTTTAAATTAGAAGAAATTATTTTAACGTTATTCTCAATTAACAAACTTTCATCTAATTTGTTGTATAAAGCTTTATCGGCTTTAAATTCAAGTAGATTTGTTGTAATACTTACATTTCCTTCAAGTATTAAATTGCCTCTTCTATCATTAGAAACTTTATCTGCATTAATAAACTCTATATTTATACTTTCTATTTTGTCTTCATTACCCCTAAGAATACTTAAATGTATTAAGCTTAGTAAGGTAATAAGAATTATAAAAATTTTTTTTAAAACTAACATAGATGTTCTTAGATTATAAAGTTACATAAAGGTTCAAGAGGCTTATTTCTTTTAAGTTAAAAAGTCTTGGTTATAATCTAAAAAAACATCTTACTTTAAATGCAAGAGGAGTCTTCTATAAAAAATAAACTTTTTCGCTGGAGTAATTCTAAGTTGAGAAAATTGAATAAAAAAAAAGCTGAAGCCATAGAAGAATTAAGAGAAGAAGCTAGCTCCAGACAATACTATAGACTTTTAGTTGATGGTGGATCTTTTATTGGAGTTTTTTCTCCACCTGAGAAAGAGCCCATTAAGAGATTTATTGATATCAATAAAATTTTTATTAGCCAAGGCATTTCTGTTCCTAAGATATTAAGCTTTGATGAAAAAAAAGGCTTTATTCTAGTTGAAGATTTTGGAGATTCTGTTTTCCAATATCAATTAAATTCAGAAAATGCTTCATCTCTTTACACCATAGCATTTAATGAATTAATATTAATTCAGTCTATTGCAAATACAAAAATTCCTTCTATTTCAAAAGAAGAGGCATTTAGACAAATGTCTTTGTTTGAAGAATGGTTTTTGATTAACCTCTTGGATATAAAAATAAGCGACTCTTTAAAGAAATTAATTACAAAGAGTTATGACTTAATTTTAGAAGACTTTTTTTCACAACCTCAAGTTATTTGTCATTTTGATTTTGAATCCAGAAATCTTATGGTTTTAAAGAACGGAAAAGCAGGAGTTTTAGATTTCCAGGATGCGGTTAAAGGACCTATTTTTTTAGATCCAGCTGCACTTATTAAAGATTTATATCAAGACTGGTCCGAAGAGCAGATTGATATGTTGCTGGGAATTTATCTATCCAAAGCTCAAGAATCAGGTTTAGTATCATATTTTGATGAACTTAAATTACAAAGATGGTTTGATTCAGCTGGTTTACAGAGGCAGTTAAGAATTCTTGGTACTCTGTCCAGATTATATTTAAGAGATAAGAAATCTTTTAGACTTCCTGATTTAGAAAAGACATTACTGCTTTGCATTCGAAGTTCATCCAAATACAAAGATTTATCCCAACTAGCAAAATTTCTAGACTCATTACTTCCAGAGCTTAATAATCGTTTAAAGAACATATTATGAAAGTTTTTTTATTGGCTGCTGGCATAGGGAAAAGACTGCGTCCCCTTACTAACTCTTTACCCAAACCTTTGATAGAAGTGCATGGTAAGCCAATTATTTTATGGAGCATAGAGAGACTTAGAGAGTCCGGCTTTAAAGATATTGTTATCAATTTATTCTACAAAGGTGAACAAATAAAAAAATTTCTTGGAGATGGATCTAATTATGGTGTAAAGATAGAATATTCTTTTGAAGATGACCTTTTGGGAACTGGGGGAGGTATCCAAAAAGCTCTAAATTTATTGGGTGATGAACAATTTCTTCTGGTTAGCACGGATATATGGACTGATTACAACTTTGAAAAGATTTGTATGCCAAATAACTCTCAAGCTCATATGGTATTAATACAAAACCCAGATAGTAATTACCTGGGTGATGCTTATTTAAATCAAGGCTTGGTTAAAATAACTGGTAAAGGAAGTAAATTAACCTATTCAGGTATAAGTTTGCTGGAGCCACAGCTATTTAGTCACATAAACTGCTCAAAATATGAACTTTGGGATTCCGTTCTATTACCAGCTAGTGAGGAGAATCTTGTAACAGGAGAGGTTTTTAAAGGTGCATTATTTAATATAAACAACATTGAGGACATAGAAAGATTAGACTCCTATCTAGCGCAAAGTTAAACTTGCGAATCCTTATATAAAGAATAATATGCCTAAACAAAAATATGTAATAGCACCTTCAATTCTTTCTGCTGACTTTGCAAGACTGGGGGAAGAGGTTGAGAATGTAGTATCTGCTGGTGCAGATTGGATACATTTTGATGTTATGGACAATCACTATGTTTCTAATTTAACTATAGGACCTATGGTTTGCAATGCACTAAGGGAGTATGGAATTAAGGCCCCTATTGATGTCCACTTAATGGTTGAGCCTGTTGATGAATTAATTAAGAATTTTGCTAAAAGTGGAGCTACTTATATATCTTTCCACGCCGAAGCGTCTTCTGATGTAGTTCATTCACTAAAATTGATAAAAGATAATAAATGTAAAGCATCATTAGCTTTAAACCCTGATGTACCATTAAATTCAATAGAGAGTTACTACGATCGTCTTGATATGGTGCTTCTCATGTCGGTCTTTCCTGGTTTTTCTGGGCAAGAGTTTATGCCCTCTGTTCTAGACAAGGTTAAACAACTAAGAGAAGTATTAGATAAAAAGAATCTTCAAGTCAGAATAGAAATAGACGGAGGAATTAAGTTAGATAATATATCTCAGGCAGCTAACTCTGGGGCTGATACTTTCGTTTCTGGTTCGGCTATTTTTGGGACAAAAGATTACAAGAACGTAATATCAAGAATGCGAAATTCTTTAAAGTAAGAATTGCACATCATATTATGTCTCAACTTAGAATTCCCATATCTTTAGAGCTACTGGCTGATATGGAAACACCTTTAAGTGTTTTCAAAAAACTTGGAAATAAACCTTTTTCTTATCTTTTTGAATCTGTAGAAGGGGCTGAAAAGTGGGCAAGATATTCTTTAATAGGACTACCCTCTACGACGGTAATAAAGGTGCATAAGAACGACATTAAAATTTTTAAGGAAAACAAGGTTATAAAAAAATTTTCCTCACCAGACCCCCTTAAGTTCTTACAAGAATACCAGGATAGAATAGAGGTAAAACCCAACAATGAACTCCCTTCTTTTACTGGAGGGTTAGTAGGGTATCTTGGTTATGATTGCATAAGATACATAGAACCCAAATTATCCAAATCTAATTTACCAGATCCATTAGGAACACCTGATGCTCTTTTTATGCTTTCAGAGGAAGTAGCAGTTTTTGATAATCTAAATAACAAATTACACCTGATAGTTTTGTCTGATAGTGAATCTAGAAGCGCTATTTCTAAGGCAAAAGAGAGACTTAAACATCTTTCAAACAAATTACTTAATCCCTTGCCCAAAGAGAATTCTTTAGAAATTATAGAACCAGTGGAGGAAGAAGATTTTGTATCAGGATTTGGAGAAGTTGAATTTAAAAAATCTGTAGAGATAATTAAGGAATACATTAAAGCCGGTGATGTGATGCAGGTGGTTTGTTCACAAAGAATGTCAGTTCCTTTTACTTCAGACCCTGTAGAGCTTTATAGATCTATAAGGCATCTAAACCCATCTCCCTATCTCTATTATTTAAATCTTGATGAATTCCACATTGTTGGGTCTTCTCCTGAAATCTTAGCCAGATTAGAGAACAATGAAGTTACTGTTAGGCCTATAGCAGGAACGAGGAGAAGAGGGAAAGATAAAAAAGATGATTTAAGAATGGAAAAAGATTTAACAAATGATCCAAAAGAAATAGCAGAACATTTAATGTTAATAGATTTAGGGAGGAACGATATAGGTAGGATTTCTGAAGCTGGTTCAGTCGAGGTTACAGAGAAATTTGAGGTAGAAAGATATAGCCACGTAATGCATATGGTCTCTAATGTTAAAGGAAAGTTAAAAAAAGACTTAAATTATATGGATGTTGTAAGAGCTACCTTTCCTGCTGGGACTCTTTCAGGTGCACCTAAAATTAGAGCCATGGAGTTAATAGAAGAAATTGAACCGGTTAAAAGAGGCATTTATGGAGGAGCTGTAGGTTATTTTTCATGGAATGGAAATATGGATATGGCTATAGCAATTAGAACTGCAATTATCAAGGATGACATTCTTTATATTCAAGCAGGAGGAGGTTTTGTAGCAGACTCTGATCCTGAATTAGAATGGAAAGAGGCTTTAAACAAAGGCAGGGCTATTTTTAAAGCCGTAGAAATGGTTCAAGAAAAATTAAAGGATAGGTAATGTTGTTGATGATAGATAATTATGATTCCTTTACTTACAATTTAGTACAGTATTTTTATGAACTTGGACAGGAGGTAGAAGTTTATAGAAATGATGTAATATCAATACAAGAAGTAGAAAATAAGAAGCCTAAATATCTAGTTATTTCACCCGGTCCCTGTACTCCTAAAGAAGCAGGTATTTCTGTTAATCTAATTAAGAAATTTAAAGATAGAATGCCAATATTGGGTATTTGTTTAGGACATCAATGTTTGGGTGCAGCTTTTGGGGCAGATATAGTTAGGGCCAACAACATTATGCACGGTAAACTTTCTGAAATAACACACGATGGATCGGGTGTGTTTAAGGGAATAAAAAACCCTTTTAATGCAACAAGATATCATTCATTGATTATAGAAAAAGAAAGTTTACCAAAAGAATTTATTGTTAACGCATGGACAAATACTAAAACAATAATGGGCATTCAACATGAGAATTTTCCTCTTGTCGGTTTACAGTTTCATCCTGAATCAATTTCAAGCGAGGAAGGTATGAAAATTTTAAATAATTATTTGCAGATCTAATTTAAACATGAAGATCCAAGAAGGAATAAAAATTATCATGAAGGGTAAAGATCTTTCAAGAGATGATATTGCCTCAGTAATGAATCAAATCCTTACAGGGGCTGCAACAGAAGCCCAAATAGGAGCTTTTTTAGTTTCATTAAGTATAAAGGGAGAATCTATTGAAGAAGTAATAGGTTCTGTTGAGGTAATGAGAAGTCTGTCTTCAAAAGTGCCTGTAGATATAGAGAATTTGGTAGATACTTGTGGTACAGGGGGAGTGGGATCTGGAATATTCAACGTCTCAACTGCAGCTGCTTTTGTGGCAAGTGCTTGTGGAGCAAAAGTTGCAAAACATGGAAATAGAAGCACTACTAGGAAAAGTGGTAGTGCAGATTTGCTAGAGGAAGCTGGGGTAGCTTTAGATCTTAACTCTAATAACGTTAAAAAATGTATACAGGAATTGGGTATAGGCTTTATGTTTGCTCCTTCTCATCACAGTGCGATGAAATATGCTGTTAAGCCCCGGAAGGAATTGGGAATAAAAACAATTTTTAATTTATTAGGTCCCCTAACAAACCCTGCCGGAGCTTTAAATCAAGTTTTAGGAGTTTATGAGGATAAGTGGCTAAGGCCAATTGCAGAGGTTTTAAAAAAACTGGGGAGTAGAAATGTCTTAGTGCTTCATTCAGAAGATGGACTGGATGAGATTAGTATTGCCGCTTCTACAAAAGTAGCAGAATTAAAAAATGGAGATATAAGAGAATATTCAATTTCTCCAAAAGACTTTGGACTTGAGATTTTGCCGCTTAAAGACTTGAAAGTTAATTCTCCCAAAGAAAGCTTACAGCTAGTAAAGCAAGCCCTAAAAGGTGAAAATGAAATTGCTACTCATATGGTTGCTATGACTTCTGGTGCTGCCCTATATGTTGGTGGTCTTGCGAAAGGAATAAGTGAGGGTTTTGAGGTCTCGTTAGATAGCATAAGAAAAGGCAAAGCTATAAAAAAACTTGAGCAACTAGTTAATTTAAGCCAGTCCTTATATAAATCTGAAAATGAAGGGAACTTATCTTAAAGAAATAGTAGAGACTACTAGAAGAGATGTTTCTAAGAAGAAGAAATCTTTTAAATTATCTGAATTTAGGTCTTTATTAAATTTTACTGAGCCTACAAGGGGCTTCAGGGATCAAATAATTAAATTTTTAGAAGAGAAGTCTATAGCAGTTATTGCTGAGATGAAAAAAGCCTCCCCAAGTAAAGGTATCATAAGAGAAAATTATGACCCTTTAATTTTGGCAAAGAGCTATCAAGACTTTGGTGCTGCCTGCTTAAGCGTGCTTACTAATAAGGAATATTTTCAAGGCTCTTTAGAACACATAACTCAAGTTAAAGAGGTGGTACAACTACCGGTGTTAAGGAAAGATTTTATAGTAGATAAATATCAAATATATGAGAGTCTTTATCGAGGAGCTGATTGTATTTTGTTAATAGTAGCTGCTTTGTCTCGTAGACAATTAAAAGAATATTACCAATTAGCCATTGAACTTGGTTTGGATGTTTTAGTTGAAGTTCATACCCACATGGAATTAGAGCAAGCTTTAAAAATAGAACCCACAATTTTAGGGATAAATAATAGGAATTTAGAAACTTTTGAAATTAATCTTGAAACTACTAAGAATTTAGTTAAAGAAATTCCAGATAATATCTTGATAATTTCTGAGAGTGGAATAAAAACCAAAGACGATATAAATAAAATTACTTCTTATGGTGTAAATACATTTTTAGTAGGTGAAGCTCTTATGAGGAATAATAATCCTGGCAAGAAATTAAAAAATCTATTTTATTCTTAATTAATTAAATAATTATCAGAATTATTGGTAAGCACACTACACCCCAATCCATCCTTTAGATTGTGAAAAAACAAAGAGGGAATTAGCTTCTTTCTTTTGCTTGATTAACTCTAAGGTCTCTACCGCCAAAATCTTTACCATCAAGTGACTCGATAGCAGATTCGCCGTTTTCTTTGGATTCCATTTCTACAAAACCAAATCCCTTTGATCTACCTGAGTGACCTTCGGTTATGATTCTGACTGCACTTACGTTACCGAATTGAGAAAAGAGATTTTCTAGTTCTTCTTCGGTGGTAGTCCAAGGAATATTTCCTACATAAAGATTCATTATATTTTCTTCCTTTTTTACATGTAACAGATGTTACGGGACGCCACTATACTTATGTCTTTCAATTTTTCAACAATTTAATAAGTAATTTAAGTTTTACAGGTGATAACTAGTGTTAGTCATAAGCCCTGCCAACAAGGTCATACCTTTTTTAATTTCTTCTGGTAATTCTTCAGCTCCAGCTTTTTGGGCCTCAATACTATGGGCTTTTTCTTCTTCTCGCATCTTCTCTATAATAGCTTCAGACCTTTTATCTCTAGTAGAAATACTTTCTTTATGTTTATCAAGGTGATTTACTACTTGTTTCTCAGTTTCATCAATAAATCCTAAGCTCCATTTATCTCCTACTAATCCTGCTAATGCCCCCACAGAAAATGACATAATGTACCAAATTGGGTTAAGAATACTTGTATTTTCATTAAGTTCTGAAAGTCTTTTATTGCACCATGACAAATGATCTAATTCTTCTTCCGCAGCCTTTTGCATTTGTTTTCTTGTCTTTTTTAAGTCAGCAGTCAAACCTTGACCTCTATATAAAGCTTGAGCACAAACTTCTCCAGAATGATTAACCCTCATAAGTCCAGCTGAATGATTTTTTTCAACTTCTGACAATTCATATTCTTCAATATCTTCAGCTGGGTAAGCTCGTTCATGATTAATAGTATTTAGAGTAGAGAATTTTATTCCTTTATCTATTTCAATTATTATCTTGTCCAAGATACTATTCATTTTTCTCTTTGCAAAGCCCTATATCCTATATCTGTTCTGAAATAACAATCTTTCCATTTTATTTTTTTTATACAATTATAAGCATTAAATTGTGCTTCAGTAGTATTTTTACCCAAGGCAGTAACGCAAAGCACTCTCCCTCCATTTGTTTTAAGAATGTTGCCTTCTAATTCAGTTCCTGAGTGGAAAATTTTAAGATTTTCTGTTTCATCTGGAATTCCAGTAATTTTTTGACCCTTCTTATGCAAACCAGGATACCCTTCTGCAGCCATGACTACACCTAGGGCTACTTTAGGATTCCATTTCAGTTCTATTTTTTTTAATTTGCGCTTACTAGCCTGATAACATAATTCTATAAGATCAGACTCCATTCTCATCATCACTGGCTGAGTCTCAGGGTCTCCAAAACGACAGTTAAATTCTAGAACTTTTATATTCTCTTCTTGGTCTATCATTAGGCCAGCATAGAGGAAACCACAATAATTTATTCCTTCTTTTAATAAGCCTTTGATGGTTGGAGTTATAACTTCATCCATTATTCTTTGATGTATCTCATTTGTGACTACGGGGGCAGGGGAATAGGCACCCATTCCTCCTGTATTTGGACCTTTATCCTTGTTATCTCTAGTCTTGTGATCTTGTGAAGAAGCTAGAGGCAAAATTACATTGCCGTCTGTCAAAACAATAAAGCTAGCCTCCTCTCCTTTAAGAAATTCTTCAATGATAACTTTCTTACCTGCTTCTCCAAAAGATCCTTTTTCCAAGCATTTTCTAATTGCTTTTTCAGCTTCTTTACGAGTTTCTGCAACAGTAACTCCTTTGCCAGCAGCCAACCCATCTGCTTTTATAACAATTGGTATTGATGAATGGTTTAAATATTTTAAGGCCGAGTTAATATCACTAAAAGACTCATACTCTGCTGTAGGTATTTCATGTCTAGAAAGAAAATCCTTCATAAATTTTTTAGATCCTTCTAGTTGTGCAGCTTTTTTATTAGGACCAAAACAATTTAAATTAAGGGATTCAAATTTATCTTTTACGCCTTTTACTAAAGGCACTTCAGGACCTATTATGGCTAACTCTATTTGATTTATTTCTGCAAATTCTGCAAGTTTGTCGATATCATCTGAAGCTATATCAACATTTGTAATATTCTTTTCATTAGCTGTACCTCCATTTCCTGGAGCTACAAAGACATCTGAAACTGATTTGCATTGTTTGGCTTTCCAAGCCAAAGCGTGTTCTCTTCCGCCACTCCCTACAATTAAGACCTTCATATTTAGTGGCGAAAGTGTCTCATTCCAGTAAAGAACATTGCAATTTTAGCTTCGTTAGCTGCTTCTATTATTTCATTATCTCTAATAGATCCACCCGGTTGAATAACCGAAGTGATACCCATTTTTGAGGCAAAATCTATACCATCTCTAAATGGGAAAAAGGCATCTGAAGCCATGGCACATCCTTGAGTTTCAAATCCTCTTTCTTTAGCTTTTGAGGATGCTATTTGTGCACTATCTATTCTACTCATTTGTCCTGCTCCAACTCCTATAGTTTGATTATCTTTTGCATAAACTATGGCATTTGACTTCACAAATTTACAAACTTTCCAAGCAAACAAGCAATCTTGAATTTCTTCAACAGTAGGCTCTCTTGAGGAAACTACCTTTAAATCATTAACAGATAAAGTACCTTTATCAGTTTCTTGCACCAAAAGACCATCAGTAATGCTAAAGAACTTAAATTCAGGTAAGTATGAATTCATTTTTCCCATTTCTAGAACTCTAATATTTTCTTTGGTAGTTAAGATTTTTTTAGCTAAAGAAGAAATTCCAGGAGCAATAATTACTTCGACAAATTGATTATTAAGTATTTGCTGAGCAGTTTTTTCTTCCAGTTTTCTATTTAATGCAATGATTCCTCCGAAAGCTGAAGTAGAATCAGCTGCAAACGCTTTCTGATATGCCACACAGATATTTTTGTCAGAAGCTACTCCACAAGGATTAGCGTGTTTAATAATCACACAAGTAGGCTCTTCGAAACTTCTTACACATTCAACAGCTGCATCAGTGTCTGCAATGTTATTATAAGAGAGCTTTCTCCCTTGAAGTTGAATTGCGTTACCAACCCCGTTTCCCGGTTTGGTATTGTCAACATAAAAGGCAGCTTTTTGATGAGGATTTTCGCCATATCGCAAATCTTCTTTCTTTTGGTATTTTGCAAGAATATGATCAGGGAAATCTTGCTCATTTAGTGATGATAAGTAGCCAGAAATAATGGTGTCGTAATTAGCTGTATGGGCAAATGCTTTAGTGGCTAAAGTACTTCTAGTTTCTTGTGAAAGAGAGCCACTGTTATTTTTTATTTCCTCTAGAATCAGAGGATAATCTTTATGATCTACTACAACTCCTACATGCTTATTATTTTTTGCTGCTGAACGAACCATACTGGGTCCGCCTATATCAATATTTTCTATAGCCTCATCTAAAGTAACATTTTTTTTAGAAACAACTTCCATAAAAGGGTAGAGATTCACAACCACCAAATCTATGGGCAAGATATTATTTTCTTCCATGACTTTTTTATCTTGATTTCTACGAGCTAAAATACCTCCGTGTACTTTTGGGTGAAGAGTTTTTACTCGCCCATCCATTATTTCATGGAACCCTGTAAACTTACTTATATCAGTTGATCTAATATTTTCTTTTCTTAAGGCTTTAAGAGTTCCACCCGTTGAAATAATTTCTATATTGAAGTCTTTTACTAAGCAATAACAAAAATCTATGAGCCCATCTTTATTCGATACGCTAATAAGTGCTCTTTTAATTTTTTGGTCCGGCTCTTTTGCCATTCTGACCAATTAGACTAGAGTAATTTGTACTCTTTTAATTTAGTTCTTAAAGTTCCTCTGTTTATTCCAAGAACCCTTGAGGCGTGTGTCTGGTTTCCATTACACTGTTTCATTATTATTTCAAACAAAGGCCCTTCAACTTCCTTTAGTACCATGTTATAAACATTTATGGGAGCCTCACCATCTAATTCTTTAAAATATTTACGAAGACTTTTTTCAACTTGAAAACTTAATTGTTTTCCCTGACCGTTAAATTTTTTTGTAATTCTTGGCATTATTTTTTTGAAAGGTTACCTAAAAACAGACTTCTAATAATACCCCTCAAAAAGATTCTTTCAAGAAAAAAAATAGAATAAATTTTGTATCTTTTTTTACCGAACGATGGTAGGCAATTCATTGCCTAATTCTTTTATAAAAATTTTATCACTACTCTTTTCAATTTCTAAAACTGAACAATTGTCTGGATAGAAGGTAACAAAGCTTTGAGTTTTATTTATAAAGCTAACCAAGCAATTTATAACCATAAAGTGAGTGAAGACTATAGTGTCTTCTTCAATTAATTTAATGGTTTCAATTATTTCGTTGTACCAATGCAGCTGGGGACCTTTAAGCTCATCTATTCTCTTATCAAATAACTTCTTGAGCCATTTTTTTCTTTTATCTAAAGACAACCCAGGAGAAGGTATTTCTCTAAAAGAATTATTAATTTCTAACTTAGTGTTTATTTTTTTTAGCAAGGGTACAGCAGTTTCTTTTGCTCTAAGAAGTGGACTTGAGAATATTCTTATGTCTTTAGGAACTTTCGAAAAAAGCTCTTGTGAAAGAATTTCTGATTGAGATTTACCCTTTGGACTTAAGCCCGGATCTCTATCTTTATCCCACGAAGCACTAGCCTCACCATGCCTAATTAGGTAAATTGTAATTAACTCTTTATTTGTCATCCTTTAATCCCCCTAATATGATCATCATAGAAAACCAAATATTACAAACAACTTAAAATAATAAATGAACTATACAAGAGTATTCACTACCCAAGACTTTATTTCCAATGAACAAATAACTTTATCCGGAGATGACTTTAAACACTTAAGCCATGTACTGAGAAAAAAAATTGGAAGTTTAATCCAATTATTTGATGGTCAGGGATCTTCTTGCATAGGAAAAATTATTTCTTTTAATAGACAGTCTTTAAGTTTAAAAATTACAGAGAAGAGAAAGTTTAAACCTAGACAAGGAATTAAAATTTTTCTTGGGCAGTCTTTAATTAAATCTGAGTCTTTTAGATTTTCTATACAGAAGGCAACCGAACTGGGAGTGTGCTCTATATCACCCCTATTATCAGAAAGGACAGTAATTAAGATAAATGAAGACTCCATTGAAACAAAGTTAAAAAAATGGAAGTCTATATCCGTTGGAGCTTGCCAGCAATGTGGTGAGGATTGGATACCGCATATTCATAAAGCTCAAAGTATAGAAAATTGGGTCAATCAAATTAAGGCAAAATATAAAATTGTTCTTTTTCCTAGTGCCGACAAGAAGCTTTCTTCTTTAAAAATAAAAGATTCAGTAGCAGTAGCAGTTGGTCCTGAAGGAGATTTTACTGATCTGGAAGTTTCTTTATTAGAGCAAAGAGGTTTTATTCCAGTAAATATCGGGCCAAGAATATTAAGGTCTGACACTGCAACAATAAGTACTTTAAGTTCTATTAGAACAATGTGTGGGGAATTTTAGCTCTTCTTGAAGTAATATTGGTTTTAGAAAGAGAGGTCATATGAAGATAGGTATAGTTATGGATCCTATAGATTCAATAAATTTTAAAAAAGACAGCTCTTTATCTATTCTTTTGGAAGCACAATCTAGGGGTCATGAACTTTTCTATATGGAACCTACTTCCTTATTAATACAAGATACTGGAGTATATGGGTTAACACAAATTATGGAAGTGAAGGACAATCCTGATGATTGGTTTGAAACCTCTCATTCTACTAAAACAGATTTATCTAGTCTTGACTTAATCTTTATGAGACAAGACCCGCCTTTTAATTCTAACTATATTTATAACACTTATGTTTTAGAGCAAGCTGAAGAAAAAGGAGTGAAAATAATTAACAAACCTTCTAGCCTCAGAGATTGCAATGAGAAAATATTTGCAACTCTTTTTACTGAGTGTTGTACACCGTTTTTGGTAGCCTCGGATAAATCTTCGCTAAGAGAATTCATTGAAGAACATAAAGATACAGTTGTGAAACCCCTGGATGGTATGGGAGGAAATTCAATTTTTAGAGTCAGAAATAAAGATCCAAATATTTCAGTTATTCTGGAAAATATTACTCTAAATTTCCAAACCAAAATCATGATGCAAAGATATATTCCGGAAATCAAAGAAGGAGATAAGAGAATAATTATGATAAATGGAGAGCCAATGCAAGCTGCTATAGCTAGGATTCCTGCCATGGGAGAGTTAAGAGGAAACCTTGCGGCTGGAGCAACTGCTAGATCAACCACTTTAACTTTAAGAGATAAATGGATTTGTGACAAAGTCGGACCTAAACTAAAAGAATTGGGGCTTGTTATCGTCGGCTTGGATATAATTGGTGATTATCTAACTGAAATCAATGTAACAAGCCCTACTTGCTTCAAAGAATATAATAATTTATGTAACATAGACGTTGCATCTTTTCTATTTAACTATATTGAGGAATCTTTAGATTGACTCAAAATAGCTCAAGGATAGTTTTTGCTTTTGACTTTGGTTTAAAACACATGGGTTTGGCAGTTGGTCAAGAGGTGACTCAAACAGCTAACACTTTGTACTCTCTAAAAGCAAAAAATGGCAAACCTGATTGGAATGATTTAGATAAAATAGTCGGGGATTGGGAACCAAAATTATTTGTTCTAGGAAACCCACTAAATATGGATGGGTCTAAGAGTAAAATAAAAGAACATAGTGATAGGTTTTCTAATTTGATAAGAGAACGTTATAAAGTTCCAGTAGAACTTTTAGACGAAAGGTTAACTACCAAAGAAGCAATAAGTAGAATGAAATTAAAGGAAATTATTTCTAACAAAAAAGATGTAAATATACACAGTCTATCTGCAAAAATTATTTTAGAAAGTTGGTTTAGAGAGAAAAAGTAGATGCCTGGAACCATTCCCCCTTCATTTATTAGAGACATAGTTGAACTTACAGATATTGTAGAATTGATAGAAGCATATGTGCCTCTCAAAAAAAGAGGCAAAGATCATTGGGGCCTTTGCCCCTTTTGTGATGATGGGGCCAACCCCTCTTTTAGTATTAGCTCTCAAAAGCAATTTTTTTATTGTTTTAAATGCAGAGCCACTGGGAACGTCATAGGTTTTTTGGAAGCCTTTGAAGGTTTGGGGTTTGTTGAATCAGTTGAAACTCTAGCCGCTAAAGCAGGTATTGAGATTCCTTACGAACAATCTTTAAAAGGAAGCGAAGAAAAAGAAAATATTTTTGAAGTCTTGGATTGTGCCTCTGCTTATTATTCTAATATCCTAACAAATGACAGCTCTTCTGAAAGAGTTCAAAAATATTTAAAAGAGCAAAGAAAGATATCTGGAGAAACTTCTAGAAAATATTCAGTTGGTTATGCACCGAGATCTTGGAGTTCCTTAACAAATTATCTAGGCAAAGAAGGATTCTCCGACTCAATTCTGATCAAGGCTGGTTTAGCTAAGTTTAATAAAGAAAAAGAGCTCTACGATGTCTTTAGAGATCGTTTAATGTTTCCCATAAGAGACAGGAAGGGCAGAACAGCAGGCTTTGGAGGTAGAGTGCTCAATTCTAATGATCAGCCTAAATATCTGAATACAGGTGAAACACCAGTTTTCCAAAAAGGCAGAGAGTTATATGGCTTGTATGAAAGTTTAAAGGAGAGAAGAAGTCTAAGTAGTTTTTTTGTAGTTGAGGGATATTTAGATGTTCTAGCTTTATCTGAAAATGGTGTTAATAATGCAGTAGCAACCCTAGGGATTGCTACTAATCGCTTTCATACACAAAAACTTTTGCAACTAGTTAACGAAGTTATATTTTGTTTTGATGGAGATGATGCAGGAAGGGGAGCAGCATGGGGAGCTTTAAAGAATGTTCTTCCAGTTATAATTGACACATCAGAAATAAAATTTTTATTCCTTCCTGAAGGACAAGACCCAGCAAGTCTTTTGGAAAAGGAAGATAAGGATCGTTTTGTTACCAGATTAGATAAAGCCTTACCTTTATCTAGTTATTTTATGGAAAGACTTTCAAAGGCAATTGGGACAAGTTCCCTAGAAAAAAAAGCACTTTTGGCCTACAAAGCTCTAGATCTACTGAAATCTATGCAAGATAGTTCCATAAAGAAATTATTAGAAAGAGAAGTGTCAAGGGTTACAGGATTGTCTCTTATTGACATAGAAAAAAAGAGTAAAGCTGAAGCAGTAAAAAAGAAAAGACCAAAGAAAAATCTTTTAGAAAATTTACAACAAACTAAAGAAGAAAAAACGTTTGAATCAGATGGAGTTGTTTCTAAAGCCCTGGTAGCTTTAGTGACTTACCCAAAACTCATAGACGAAATAAAAACAACAAGTTGGATTGAAGAACTAACTTCTCCAGAAAGTAATTTATTTTTGCAAGTGATTAATTACTTTAAAAATAATCATGGGGGTCAAGTTTCAGATCTTTTAAGCACTTTGGATGCTGAATCTTCTTCTTTTATAGGTGGTCTATTATCAACTAATCCACTTTTAGAAGAGAAGAATTCTGTTCCTTACTTTCAAGATTGCTTGGTTAATATGAGGAAAAATAACCCTAAACTAAGGATAAGGGAGTTAAAAGAAATTTCAAAAGAAAGAAATTTAACAAACGAAGAGACTTTTGAACTGCAGCAACACCTTTTAGCAAAACTCCAAGATCTTGATGAAGAAAGTAAGCAATTACTAAAGGAATTAAGTCATTCTTAGAATTATTTATATAATTTAGTTTGTTTCTATATTGGGCTTTATAGATTAATCTAATATAATCCCCCCCCCTTAATTTGAATATGGCTAGAAAGACAAAGAAAGAAACACAAATAGAAGAAAATTCTGTGGAAATAGATGCAGCTTCTTTGAGTGAGGAGGACCTTGAGAATTCAGGTCTAAGGGAGCTAGTAGACAAAGGAAAAGAACAAGGATTTCTAACATATCAAGAAATCAATGAGATGTTGCCTGAGGATGTTTCTGACCCAGATCAGGTTGAAGAAACTATACAAATGCTGCTTGATATAGGGGTAGAGGTTCATGACTCTAATGAAGGTCAACAAACTGGAGAGCAGGCACCAGAAACTATAGCAGACACCAGAACAACTCTAACTACTGTAGAAGCAGAAGTTGGACGAACTACAGACCCTGTGCGCCTGTATATGAGGGAGATGGGCACTGTTGATCTTCTCACTAGAGAAGGAGAGGTGGCGATAGCAAAAAGAATTGAGGAAGGTGCAAGAGAATTATTGCATGCATGTGCTTTTTATCCAGGATTGGTTGAAAAGATATTAGAAGATTATAAGAGGGTTTTAGAAGAAGATAAGAGATTGGCTGAAGTTTTAGTTGGTTTTATGGATATAGAAGAAGGTGTTCCACCGCCTGCTTTAGTACAAAAGAAAGACAAGGAAAAGAGTGGTAAAAGTGATGATAGTGAAGAAGAAGGGTCTGGACCAGATCTAGCAGAAGTAAAAAAACGTTTTAAAGCTTTAAAAAGTCAATTTATTAAAACGGAAAAAGAATGTTTAAAATCTAGGAAATCAAAATCTGCTCTTAAAGAACAGGAAAAACTAGCTGAGATATTTAAATTCCTTAAACTTTCCCCAGCACAATTCGAAAATATAGCTAAACCCGCTAGACATGCCCTAAATATTCTCAGAGAATGCGAGAAAAAGATTTATAAAATTTTTGTTTTGAAAGCAAAAATGCCGAGAAAAGATTTTATTCAGAGTTTTCCAGGTAATGAGACTAACCTTGACTGGTCAAATAAGATATCAAGAACTAGAAACAATTGGTCAAATATAATTAAGTCTAATTTAGGTGAAATTCATAGTCTTCAAAACAAGTTAGGTAAGCTTGAAAAGATTATTGATTTAGACATTGCTTCCATAAAAGATATAAATAGAAAAATGTCTATTGGGGAAGCCAAAACAAGAAGAGCAAAGAAGGATATGGTAGAGGCTAATCTTAGGTTAGTTATTTCTATAGCTAAAAAATACACCAATAGAGGGTTGCAATTTCTTGATTTAATCCAAGAAGGAAATATAGGCCTTATGAAAGCAGTAGATAAATTTGAGTATAGAAGAGGTTACAAATTCTCTACCTATGCTACTTGGTGGATTCGTCAGGCCATAACTCGTTCTATTGCTGACCAAGCAAGGACTATAAGAATACCTGTCCACATGATTGAAACAATTAATAAACTAAATAGAGTTTCTAGGCAAATGGTTCAAGAAAAAGGAAGAGAGCCTACAGCTGAAGAATTAGGAGAAAAGATGGAGCTTCCTGAGGATAAAGTTAGAAGAGTTCTTAAGATTGCTAAAGAACCAATCTCTACAGAAACACCTATAGGGGACGAAGATGATACAACTCTTGGTGATTTTATAGAGGATATTTCAATAGATTCTCCTGATGAGTCAGCTACAGAAGAGAACTTGAAAGAAGCAACAGATGAGATTTTGGGAAGTTTAACAGCTAGAGAGGCAAAAGTTTTGAGAATGCGCTTTGGTATTGGTATGAATACTGACCACACTTTAGAAGAGGTGGGAAAACAGTTTGATGTTACAAGAGAAAGAATAAGGCAGATAGAAGCTAAGGCCCTGAGAAAGCTTAGACACCCCACTAGATCTTCCCATTTAAAAGGATTCCTTGACAGTTAAGGGAATTTTTAAAAAAACTCAGAGTTATTAATTAGAATGTTTAAAGGTTAATTCATGCTGTCTATTAATGATTACCTAGATTTTTCATTTTCTAAATCACATTCAATAATTTCAAAATCAGAAAAACCGAAGCTAAAGCTCTTAGGAATCTAAGATATCCCTCTCGCAGGGAGAAGCTAAAAAGCTTCATGAATAATGGCTAGCCACCAGTCATAAACCTTACTATTATAATGCTAAAATATTACTCTTTGGGCCTGTAGCTCAGTTGGTTAGAGCAGTGGACTCATAATCCATTGGTCGGAGGTTCGAGTCCTCCCGGGCCCACCAATTTAATAATGTCCTATTTAATTTTAATTGTTTTAGTTGGCTTAGTATTGTTAATGGGGCATGCCGCCCTAGGAATAATATTGGGTATGATTTATTCCCTGGTTTTAAATCCACCTGAAAGTCATATAACTAAAAGCATTGGACCCAAATTGCTCCAAGTAGGTATTGTTTTACTGGGTTTAAGTATAAATGTTTATTCAGCTCTAGAAGTTAGTTCCACATACTTACCCCTAATATCAGCATTTGTTTTAGCTTCATTTTTCTTAACAATTTTTTTAGGGAGAGCTCTTGGAGTTGGTAAAAAACAAACTTTTTTATTGGCTTCGGGAAATGCTATATGTGGAGGAACTGCTATAGCTATAATTGGAACTACTATAAAAGC
>CAZWMS010000009.1:0-43496 GCA_964635015.1 uncultured Gammaproteobacteria bacterium
TAAAGAAGGAGGCGATCCTGCAATCAATAATCTTGAAGTAGCTCCAAGGCTTTTTCTTTTTAAAGAAGATGGATTATTCGTTTTGAACTGAATACCTTTATTCATTTTCTTTTTCTGTTCTTCCAACAGGAAATAGCCGGTACTTATATGGAAAGAATGGGTTGCCACATTTGTCCTCAAAACAACTTCTCCAGAGGGGTTAACTGAATAGTCTTCAAAAGGTTTGCCATCGCAAAAGATTTTTATCTGACTGGGGTCAGGGATATTAGAAATACTAACTTTAGTTTTTTGATTGGTTTTTGTTTTATCTCCATCCTCAATTTGGAAAACAAGTAAACCTTCATTGTCATCATGCCAGGCCTGTCTTACTCCTACAGCAGGAAAATCAACATTATGAATCGTCGGGGAATAATATTTTGTTAAATTAGGTTCTTTAAACAATTTCTCCCAGGCACCGCCCTCACAAACTTCTGCGCACATAGCCAAAGCAGAAAGTTGTCCTCTTGGCCAATTCTCTCCAAGATTAAACCAGAAACCAAATTGGCTATCATTCAATCCAAAATATCGAGGTTCAAAGTTTTCTTCAGCAAATTTTCGTAACCTCTCATGGGTTATCTGGTCATCAAATTCTTTAGAAATAGATAATCCCAAAGCCAGCATTCTGTCAGCAAGACCAATTTGGCTTGAAATTGGTTCAGCTGGATTATCCCACTTCAAAAATCTAACCCCTTCTCTATAAAGCAACTCAGCAAAATCAGGAGCTTGAGGTTTTGCATAGAATGCTATAGCTAAAGCGTGTGCAGGTTGTATTTTATGATGGTGTTTCTTTAAGTCATCGTAATACATAGTGACCCATTGCAAAGTCCCTTTTTTATCAAAGCCATAATATTTATCTTTAGTGTGATCAAGCCAAGATTGGTATGCAGAATGTGAATCTTTATCAAATATATTGTCATACATTTGTAGTCCTAATCCTGCTGCAGATAAACAAAAGGGCCAGGACTTGGTGTTTTCACAATGAGGACCCATAGGGGCCTTGGTCCAGGTCTCATGTAGATGATCAACTAACTGATGTTGGGTCCATTCAAATCTTGCTCTGTTCACTCCTGCCAAATTGAATGGAGAAGCCCACTTGTCTTTACCACTAACATAGGTATGTAAAGCTTGCGTTAGATTTAACCAGCCTTTAAAGAATAAATTGCCGTCAGCTCCAATTGGGTCCAGTTGTAAACCCCAGGGAGCAACTCCGTTTGCTGTCCAGCCAGGTGCATCATAATCCCCCCAAAATTCTTCTGGAATTAAAGTTCCTTTCCATTCTATTGGATAATTCTTTCTATCTGGATCGTATCCAAATTGGGATAACCAATCCACTGCAGCCCAGTAAGTAATAGACCTTTCAGCAATCTCATCTAATATTTCGGTGTAGATTTCCCTCCAAGCAGGAGTTCTATCTGCCATCAAGCCCAGTGCATAAGTTGATTCTTGAAGATCAAAACGAGGAAAAGAACACATAGGTGGGGTTGAACTTCGATCCCACCATTCATGTGGATCACCATCTTCAGTCCAATCATCAGTTGTAGTCGCTTTTTGGTAAAGAAAGCTGAGCCAACCAGAAGCTCTTTGGTTAAGTTCCGGATATGGATTTTTGTCTAGCTTCATAACTTTAATCTTAAACTTGCAAAAGCATATCTTACCTACTCTAAGTTATAACTTCCAAACAACAGCAGGATGGATAGAGTTAAGGAAATTCTTTTCATAACTTAACTATACCAGAAGAGGAAAAAGGGTAAAAAAATGTCAATATGGATACATTCTATACCACAACTTGTACCACAATATGGATACATTCTAGGAGGGATATGGATACATTTTGTAGACCACCATTCTGAAAGCCTTATTTTATAAGGGTTTCAGAAAGCTGGCGTCCCCTAGGGGATTCGAACCCCTGTTGCCAGGATGAAAACCTGGTGTCCTAGACCAGACTAGACGAAGGGGACACACGATTTGATGCGGCATTGTAAGAAGCTAGCTCTATTAGGTCAAACCTTATTCTACGGAAGCGTAGTCACTTTTACTTCTAAAGTAGATAGTGAAGAAAATAAAAACAAGGCTTACAAGAATTCCTATCCAAAACTCAGTCATGCTAAATAGTAGTGGAATATCATTTATTTCAGCTACTCTGAGATTTTCATAGTCTTTTGGAAAATTTTCTGAGCGAGACCAAGGCTGGAGTCTTTCCATGAGTGAATCAAAAAATTGACTTGATGAAAAAGCTACTTCTTCACAAACGGTCAATACAACGGGCGGGAGAAGAGCTGCTATTACAGGCTTTCTCGAATATGCACCCGTCAGCATTATCCAGGTAATAACCGGTAACGACCATAAACTCTGCATCCATAAGCTTAGGATGACTCTGACCCAATCAAAAAATGGATAAGCTTCCCAACTCCAGAGGAAAGGTACTATGTCTGCAACAACAAAAAATATGGATCCCACTGTGACCGAAATTAAATGCAAAACTAAAAGTGGAGGTATTAGTAATAATGGTGCAATGACGGTCGCTACCAGTAACTTAGAAAAAACCGTAAAACTATCTGATACAGGCAAAGATCTCCAAAAAATAATGCTTTTATCTTTCCTTTCATCAAAAAATGTGGTCAGACTGAAAGCTAAGATAGCAAATCCAAGTGCTATAACTAAAGGTGCCCCTAAGACCACTAGCCCTGCTCTAATTGCACTGCTTCTCTGCTCTAAAGTAGATTCTCTCATTGCTTGGGCTACATTTTGATCAGAATAAATTTCGGTAGAAAATTTAAAATTCTCGGTATTTACATCTGTAATGCCAAGGTACACCAAGACAACCACCGCTGACATGAAGGCAGCTATAATCCAGGGTAAGTAAACAAAGCCCCATTTGTGTTCTTGGAGTTCCCTTTTTACTAAAGCTCTTAGAGTATTCAAGAATTTTCTCCTTGCAAATTAGTTTTGTTCATAATTGCTAAAAAAAGATCAGCAATAGCTGGGGGGTGAACTTCACCGAAGGCAGATAATTTCTCTGATTCTACATTTTCATACAGATAAACGGGCCTTCCTAGTTCAGTTCTTATGTAAAGTGGTTTCAAGGACTTAGCCTTTTCTAAATAATCAACTTTAGGTCTTAATTCAAGATATTTTTGATTAAGAGCATCTAAAGATTCAGACATAACTGTCTTTCCTCTATTTAAGAAAACTACGTCAGATAAAACACCTTCTATTTCCTCTACTTGATGGGTGCTAATAATGATTGTCTTGTTACCATCAAAATAGTCTTCTATGAGCTGAGAATAAAATTCTTTACGATAGGATAAATCTAAACCCAAAGTAGGTTCATCTAATACCAACAACTCAGCATTTATTGCAATCACAATGGCTAGATGCAATTGAACCACCATACCTCTGGACAATGTTCTTATTTTAGAATTGGTTTTTATGTCCGTTGTAGAGAGAATTTTTCTTGCTTTAGCTAAATCGAATTTGGGGTGAACGCCAGAGACGTAATTAAGGACCTGTCTCACCGTCATCCACTTGGGCAAGACTGCTACATCAGTAATAGAAGAAACTCTTTTTAATAATTCATGTCTTTGTTTTTTTGGAGAAAGACCCAATATCTCGAGTTCACCTTCTACGTCTACTAAACCCAGTACGGCTTGTAGGAAAGTTGACTTTCCAGCCCCATTAGGCCCAATTAAACCCAGAATTTGACCTGAGTTAACCTCTAAGTTAAGACCAGATAAAGCTAAGCCTTGACCGTATTCTTTTTTTATATTTCTGGCTACAATTACTTTTTTACTTTCCATTTTTTATTTCTTCTTAGCTAGTTCGACTACATCAATATCCAGCTGTTTTGCTTTTTTTAAAATAGCAGGCCAATCTCCATTTAAGAATTTATCTCTTTCTATCTTAAGTAACTGCTTCTTCGCTGGTTCGGTGACAAACATACCTAAACCCCTTCTCTTCTCAACAATATTTAAATCCACAAGCTCTTGATAGGCTTTAGAAACCGTCAGGGGGTTTACTCCTCCCTCCACAGCCATTTGACGTACCGAAGGTATTGAATCGCCCACATCAAGTACGCCATCAATTATAAGAGAGACAACATGGTCTCGCACCTGTTGATAAATAGGCTGGTCGTTTGTCCACTGCATTAAAAAACCCTTCTCATAAGTGTATTAGTTTAGTAACACACTTACAAGTTTATTTATTTTTATTTATTTTCTTCTGTATAGAAGAAAAGACACCACGGAATATATTTGCTTCCATGTGATCTATGTTGGATCTCTTAAAAAAACGCCTCACTCTTCTAAGTAATTGACGTGGGTTATTTTCATCGTAAAAATTAATTTCTTTCATAAGATCATCAAAATGCTCTATCAACCTTTCTACTTCTTCAATTTCAGCTAAAGGAACATCCCGTTCCTCAATGCTGTGTGATTTAAACTTATCTAAAAAATAAACCCTAATTTCATAGGCTATTATCTGAACAGCATGGGATAGATTGAGAGAAGAATAAACGGAGCTGGTTGGTATGCAAACGTGAAGTGAGCACAGCCCTAATTCTTCGTTTGTTAAACCGCGATCCTCCCTGCCAAAAATAATAGCTACCTTCTGTTCTTTAGAGGTTTTTTCTAAAATTTTCCTAGGGAGCTCCCTGGGAGTAGCGGCAGGCCAGGGAATTTTCCTATTTCTTGCACTAGCCCCTATTACCATGTGGCAATCTTTCACAGCACTATATAAATCCTTGTGTAAAACAACATTCTTTAATAGATCTTCAGCTGCCTTGGCTCGGTAAATGGCAGATTCATCTGGAAAATTAACAGGTGAAACAAGTTCCAAATTCTGAAATCCCATATTTTTTAAAGCTCTGGCGGATGCCCCAATATTACCAGGATGAGATGTACCTACTAAGATAAATTTTAGTGTTTTGTCTAAGTTTTTGAGTATCTTTACTTTCTTTCCCATTTTCATATTCTATCAGGCTACAACAAAGCTTCTGTTAGAATACTTCGCCTTTAGGAAAATAAATGGAACCAAAAGTAAATTTAGCTCTTGATGCAGCCAGAAAAGGATGCAAAGAGCTTTTAAGATTTTCTGAAGAAGTAGATAAACTAGAAATTACTGAAAAAGGTCCTTCTGACTATGTAACAAATCTAGATAAAAGAGTAGAGAGTATAATTATCGATTCTTTAAGGAAAAGTTTTCCTAATCATACTTATATTTCAGAGGAAATTGGAGAGATAACAGGCTCAGGCAAAGAAAAAGACTGTTCTTGGATTATTGATCCTCTTGACGGTACAACCAACTACATCCACGGCTTCCCTTATTATGCTATTTCTATAGCTTATCTTGAAAAAGAAAAAATTCTTCATGCAGTTACAATCGATGTGCCAAGACAGGATGAATTCACAGCAAGCTTGGGTAGAGGTGCTTACCTTAATAATAAAAGAATCAGAGTTAGTAATCGTAAGGGCTTAAAAGGTGCTCTACTGGCCAATTCTTCCCATAACACCCAAACTGGGAATTTTCAACATGACAACATTGCTACTTTCAGAGCTCTTTACTCTCATGGACTAACAATAAGAAGAAATGGGTCAGCTGCACTAGATATGGCAAATGTTGCCGCTGGACGTTTGGACGGTTTTTGGGGAAGTGGATTAGAGTCTTGGGATTTTGCCGCTGGTGGTTTGTTGGTTCAAGAGGCAGGAGGGCTAGTAAGTAACTACCTTGGTGAACCTAGTTTTATTAATGGAAATCATATCGTTTGCGCTTCTACTAAATGCTTCAAACAAACTCTTCAGGCTATAAAGCCTTATGTAATAATAAATAAAGAAAATTAAGGTAAGCCATCAAAATCTTCTTTCTCCTTTTCCTTAGAAAATATATTCTTACTCGTTAAACGCATCATTACTAGAATATTTGCGGCTACGTATATTGAGGAATAAGTACCAACAATAACTCCAGAAATAAGAGCCAGAGAAAAAGGTCTAATAAGCTCTCCTCCGAACAAATAAAGAGAAACTAACACCAAAAGAGTTGTAAAAGAAGTTACTAGAGTCCTGCCAAGGGTTTGGTTTAAAGAAGAATTAACAAGTCCTACAGTATCATCGCTATCTTCTCTTCCGAAGTTCTCCCTTATTCTATCGGAAACAACGATTGTGTCATTTAAAGAATAACCAATTACAGCCAGAAGAGCTGCTAGGACGGTGAGATCAAAATCAAACTCAAACAACGAGAAAATACCTAAAACAATTACAATATCATGGACTAAAGCAACCACTGCAGCAAAAGCGAACTTTGATTGAAATCTAAAAGCTATATAAAGCATCATTAAAACCAGAGCTAATAGCATAGCTATTCCGCCATCGTCTCTTAACTCACTGCCTATTTGGGGCCCTACAAATTCGATCCTTCTTAGGTCTATTTGACCCTCTAGGGAGTTCTCTTTTAAAAGATCTAATATTTCAGCTCCCAGCTGATCGCTGGCAGTTCCAGTGAGTTTAATTAATACTTCCCTGTCGGAACCAAAGTTTGCTACCTGAGCTCCTTTATAACCTGCATTATCTAGAGTGTTCCTAATTAACGACAAGTCTACTTTGGTGGGATAATTTAATTCAACTAATGTTCCTCCAGTAAAATCCAATCCAAAATTAAGATTTTTTAAATAAAGAGAAGCAAGGGAAATGATGAGTAATGTAATGGAGAAACCAAGTGCAACTTTTCGCCAAGCTAAGAAATCAATATTTAGATTCATATCGACAAACGTAGGGTTTCCTTCCTATTTCCGTATATTAAATTAATAAAAGCTCTAGTGCCCATAATGGAAGTAAACATTGAGGTGATTATTCCAATAGATAAAGTTATAGCAAACCCTTTAATAGGTCCTGTGCCCATAGAATAGAGAACTATGGCCACAAGAAGTGTAGTTAGGTTGGCATCCATGATTGTTAAAAATGCCCTTTCGTAACCTGCATCTATAGCATCCAGCGGTTTCTTACCTTTCTTTAATTCCTCCCTGATTCTTGAGAAAATTAGAACATTAGCGTCCACTGCCATACCTACTGTAAGTACAATTCCAGCTATCCCAGGAAGAGTTAATGTTGCGGACAGCACAGACATTACAGCAACCAACAAAACTATGTTGCTAGCCAAAGCCAAACTGGCTGCTATCCCGAAGATTCTGTAGTAAAAAAGCATAAAAAGAAGAACTAAGGCCATGCCCAATTCCATAGACAACAATCCGGCTCTAATATTATCTTCTCCTAAACTTGGCCCAACTGTCCTTTCTTCTACAAATCTCATAGGGGCTGCTAAGGCTCCCGCTCTTAGAAGTAAAGCTAGTTCGGAAGACTCCTGGGGGCTGTCAAGTCCAGTTATTCTAAATTGAGTTCCCAAAGCAGCCCTTATGGTTGCTAAACTAATTATCTTTTTAGTTTCAAAAGTAGTTTGTGTGGCAATCTTATTTCCTTGGACATCTTCTTTGTAAACAGTCTGAGTTTTTTGTTCTACAAACAACACTCCCAGTCTTTTCCCAATGTTTCCTCTAGTAGCCCTATGCATTCTTGCACCACCCTGACCATCTAAAGTGATATTCACCTGGGGCATACCGTTTTCGTCGAAACTGGCTTGCGCTGTTGCTACTTGATCTCCGCCTATAATTATTTGATCTTGTAGTTCAGCATCTCCAAATGATTCATTTCTATAAGAATAAGTGGTCTTCCTTGTTCTGGGAGTATCAAATTGAGCTTCTAAATGAAATTCTAATGTCGCCGTCTTTCCCAAGATTTTTTTTGCTTCCGCCGTGTCTTGTATGCCGGGAAGTTGTACTACAATTCTTCTCTTGCCTTGCCTCTGTACTATCGGCTCTGAAACCCCCAATTCATTAACTCTATTTCTCAGGGTCGTTAGATTCTGATCTATTGCATCTGATTCTATTTTAGCTATCTCCTCTTCAGATAAGTACAACGATAAAATAGGCGATGTCTGCAAACTTTTTGAAGATATTTCAAACTGAGAATAAGACCTTTCAACAAAATCTTTTGCGTTGTCCACAGATTCTTGCTTATTTAATTTAAGAGATATAGATTGATCCTCTTCAACAAGAACAGAACTGTAACTAATTTTTTCTTCTCGAAGTTTTCTTCTTAAATCTTGTAAAACTCCGTTTTGCCTATTCGTAACCGCTGCCTTAGTGTCTACTTCCATGAGAAAGTGGACTCCTCCCCTTAGATCTAGACCTAACTTCAATGGCTGGGCAGAAAGTTGTCTTAACCAATCAGGTGTTGTAGGAGCTAAATTTAAAGCAACTACTACATCGCCATTAAGATTTGAAGATAAAATCCTTTTAACCTTTAGCTGCTCTTCTGTAGAAGAAAGCTTAATGATTACGTAATCATCACTTAGTTCTACTTGGCTTATTATATTTTGTTCAACTTCTTTAAATAAAGTGTCTATAACCCTATTTTTAAGTGTTTCATCTGCATTTTGAGAGCTATTATTATAAGAAATTTGAACTGCAGGATTAGGAGAATATATATTAGGTAAAGAGTAAACCAATCCCAAGAAAAGGATAGATATAATTAAACAATATTTCCAAACTCCGTAACGTTTCACTAAAAAAACCTACAATGAACTTAGAGTTCCTTTTGGCAGAATATTAGATACGGCAGTATTCTGAACCCTTAATTTTACATTATTAGCAACTGAAACTTCCAAAAATTGTTCAGAAACTTTAGTCACCTTTCCCATTATTCCTCCAGAAGTAACTATCTCATCTCCTACCTCTATACTCGAAAGCATATCTTGATGAGATTTTCTTCTTTTATTCTCTGGTCTAATCATTAAAAAATAGATCAAGACCATAAATCCAATAAGAAGTAAAAGTGTAGGATCTAAAAAAGTGGGTATTTCATTCATATTATTTTCCTGCTTTTAATCTATAAATTTTTCCCAGTTTTCCTTAAATTTACTTAAGAAAGGTCGCAATTTACCTTGTTCTATTGCCTCTCGCAAATCTGCCATAAGATTTAAGTAATAATTGAGGTTGTGAATTGTGTTTAAAGTAGATCCCAGCATCTCCTTTGTCTTGTCTAGATGATGGAGATAAGCTCTTGAAAAAGTACGACATGTATAACAAGAACAATTATGATCTAATGGGTCTAAGTTATTCTTATTATTAGAATTTCTTATCCTTACCAAGCCTCTGGAAGTATATAAATATCCATTTCTTGCATGTCTTGTAGGAATGACGCAATCGAATAGATCTATCCCCATTTCCACTGCCTTAAGAATATCCATAGGGGTGCCAACTCCCATTAGATATCTTGGTTTGTCTTTGGGCATCAAAGGGCTGACAAAATTAACAATTTTAATCATTTCTTCTATTGGCTCTCCAACCGACAAACCACCAATGGCATACCCTTCAAAGCCTATTTTAACTAAAGAATTGATAGAGCTTTCTCTTAATTCCTTAAAGACTCCCCCTTGAATGATCCCAAATAGAGCATTTTGGGAAGAATTAAATCTATCTCTGCATCTATTTGCCCAAAGTACTGAAAGTTGCATAGAATCTTTTACTTTTTCCTTATCCTTACTATAAGCAGTGCATTCATCAAGGACCATGGCAATATCAACATTGAAGGCCAACTGAAGGTCCATACAAATTTCAGGAGTTAGAAAGATCTTGTCCCCATTGAGGGGTGAATTAAACTGAACACCCTCATTTGAAACTGATTTATTTTTAGCGATACTATAAACTTGATAACCTCCTGAATCTGTAAGTATAGGTTTTTTCCAACCTATAAAATTGTGAAGCCCCCCGTGTTCTTTAATTACTTCTATTCCTGGTCTTTCCATTAAATGAAAAGTATTAGAAAGAATAATTTCTGCTTTCAATTCCTCCAAGGTTAATGGAGACATTGCTTTAACTGCTCCATAAGTTCCTACTGGCATAAATGCTGGAGTTTGAATAAGGCCATGAGAAGTAAGTATCTCCCCTCTTCTCGAGCTGTCCTCTTCATTTATTAATTTAAAACTAAAACTCATAGTTAAGATGATTGCATATTTATGAACATTGCATCTCCGTAACTGTAAAATCTATACCTATTTTTTATAGCGAAGTTATAAGCTGACATTATCCTCTCATGACCCGCAAAAGCACTTACCAAAATAAGCAATGTAGATTTTGGGAGATGGAAGTTAGTTATTAAAGAATCCACCACCCCAAACTTATATCCTGGATAAATAAATACATCAGTTTCTCCTTTAAAAGGTTTTAAAGTACCATTATTAATATTGTAAACACTTTCTAAGCATCTTAGAGAAGTGGTCCCAACACATATTACCCTGCCTTTAGAGGACTTAGCTTTTAATATCAAATCTACAGAAGCTTGATCAATCTCTATGCGTTCTTTGTGCATATTGTGATCTTCTATTTTCAATTCTTTTATTGGCTTAAAGGTTCCCATCCCAACATGCAAGGTTATGTTAGCAATACTTACACCTTTATGTCTTAAAAGATCTAATAAAGTTTTATCAAAGTGCAAACCAGCTGTTGGTGCTGCTATTGATTCCATTTTCTTTGGATCAGCATAGATAGTTTGATAGTTAGACAGATCTGAATATCTGGCTTCCCTCTTAATATATGGAGGCAAAGGAACCTTTCCATATTTTTTAAGAAAAGGTTTTATTTGGCTTGAAAACTCTACAAAAAAAGCATCTTTACTTCTTTTAATTAATTTCAAAAAAATTTTCCCCCTGTTTAGTTCTATCCTTTCACCAACTCGAAGTCTAGAATTGGACTTGGTCTGGACAATGGCTACTTGATCATCAAGTATTCTTTCAAGCAAAAATTCTACCTTTGCTCCAGAAGTTTTTTTTCCAAAAAACCTAGCCTTGATAACCTTTGAATCATTGATTACTAAAATATCATTAGGACCTAACAACTCAGGGAGGTCTCTAAAAATATGATTAGTTAAATTATCTTTAACAAGCAGCAGTTTACTTAAACTTCTATTCTTTAAAGGAAAAGAAGCTATTAAGTCCTTCGGTAAGAGGTAATCAAAATCTTGAAGTTTCAATAAAATTTCCTTTTTTTGGTGCCGGAGGAGAGACTCGAACTCTCACACCCAAAGGGCGGGGGATTTTGAATCCCCTGCGTCTACCAATTCCGCCACTCCGGCTAAACATCTTAATAAAAGTTTACTTGGAAATATTACCCACAATTCATAAAATAAAATCTGTATATTATGTTGAGACTTTGGATTAGTGAAATTATTTTTTTAGGAGTTAAGTTCTGCCTATCCCCCTTTATAAAATATGAAATTGAGTTTGAAGAAGGAGTTTCAAGAGAACTTCTAAATAAATCTAAGGTTATTTATGCTTTTCCTGAATATTCTGTTAGCGAATTAGTTGCGTTAGATAAATATACAAATCAATTAAACATTCCTTCCCCAGTAGAAAATTTTACTCCCTCAGGACTTAAAAAATTTATCTGTCTAATTAGACCTAGATTTGACATTAGTGAGCAAAAAATAAAAAGGTTTCTACCTCAGAATCTTCCTGAAATTTTAGACCTTGATGATAATGACATAGAACTAATTCCTGTATCTTTTTATTGGGGCATGCACCCAGAAAAACAAAGATCATTTTTTAAGATTCTTTTTTCTCAATCCTGGACAGTAAGTAGTCCATTAAAGAAATTCTTTAGAATTTTATTTCATGGAAGATCATTAATTATAAAATTTAATACCCCTTTAATTCTTTCTGAAATAAAAGATAAGGAAAGAACAAATGAAGAAAACTCACGTTTAATAAGTAGATATCTAAGGGCTCTTTTTAGAAGATCTAAGCAAGCAGCAATAGGGCCAGATATTTCGCATAGAAGAACCCTAGTAAAGTCTTTAAGTAAAGATAAAGAAGTAAGAAAGGAAATAAGAAAACAGTCAAAAAATAACCAAAAGAAGAAGAAGAAGCTCAACAAGAGAGCCTATGAATACGCTAATGAGATATGTTCAGATCTTAATTATCCTATTGTCAGAAATTTACAAAGAGGTCTAAGTTGGTTTTGGAATAGAAGATACGAGGGAATTCATGTAAAGAATCTAGACTTAATTAAGTCAATTGCAGACAAAAATTGCTTGATTTATGTTCCCTGTCATAGAAGCCATATAGATTATTTGGCACTTTCATTTGTTCTCCTAGAAAAGGGACTTATGCTTCCACATATAGCTGCTGGTAAGAACCTCAACCTACCAGTATTAGGAGGAATATTAAGAGGCGGAGGGGCCTTTTTTATGAGAAGGTCCTTCGTTGCCAATAAACTGTATAGCCTTGTCTTTTTCCAATATTTTAAAAGGCTTCTTGAAAGAGGATCATCGATAGAATTTTTTCCTGAAGGAGGAAGAAGTAGGAGCGGCTTCTCTTTGCAAGCAAGACCAGGGCTTCTTTCAATGTCAATTAGAAGCTTCTCTGGATTGAGCAATGTGAAAGTTAAACTTGTACCCACTTATATTGGATATGAAAAAATAATTGAGGGAAACAGTTACCTTTCAGAATTACTAGGGAAAAGGAAGAAAAATGAGAACCTTTTAGATATATTTAGATCAGTTAAAGATTTAAGCAATTTCCTTGGTAATGCTTACATCCATTTTGGAAAACCAATTGATCTCCAGTCTTTTCTTGAAACAGAACTTGATAAGAATAAAGACTTTAGTATTGAGTCGCCTCTGGATCGTCCAGAATGGCTAAGAAAAGCTACAAGCAAACTAGGAGATAGAGTTATGCAAGGTATAAACTCTTCAGCTGTTCTTACCACATCCAGTCTCTTCTCATTAAGCCTTCTTACTGAATCCACTCAGAGTTTAGATCTAGAGACTATAAAAAGAAGAATTTCCATGTTCATTAATCTCATAAAAGAAAATGAAATTTATGATCACCTGTGGTTAACAGAAGAAAACACCAAAAAAATAATTAGCAAGACTGAAGACTTAGGATTAATTCAAGCTGAGTTAATTGGAGGGTCTAAAGTATATAGACCAAGTAAAAAGGAAGCAGCTTTACTGAGCTACTATCAAAACAATACTTCCCATCATTTCCTTCTATACTCAATGATTTGTTTGGCTTTAAAGTGTGTAAATCAAATATCCCTACCAGAACTGCATAGACTGTCTAACTTGATTTACCCCTTTTTACAAAGTGACTTCTATTTACCTTGGAAAAAAGAAGAAATTCCTATGGTTTTGGAAAAATGTATAAAAGTATTACTAAAATCAGATTTAATTAAAGAACAAAAGAAAGGCTTTTTGAGCAAGCCAGAAGAAAATAGTAAAAAATACAGAGATTATCTAGCTCTTAGCAATATCTGCGAATTTAGTATAAAAAGATTTTATATAGTTATGAGTATTGTATGGAAAATAGATGAAATAGAAGTAAATAACCTTCAAAAAAAGTGTGAAGAAATGGCTAGTAAATTGCAAGAAATTGAGGGGTGGTTATATACAGAATTTTCAGATGCTACTAAATTTGAAACCTTCATCAATAAACTCCTAGATGATAGATATTTAAAGAAAAATACCTCTGCCAAGTTAACTGCATCAAGAATAACCAAGAAAGTGCAAATAGATTTTGAAAGGTTCTTTAATAAAGATTTTATGCATTTAGTAAATCAACTTAATTGAACTGAATATACGTCATAACGAATAACTCTTCCAGATAAAGAGAAGGTTGGTTTCAATCCAGAAAGATACCTAGATTTCTTGTGTCTTTTTACTACTACTCTATTAGCAGCCTTAGTTAGGGAGATTTTTAATAGTTCCTCTCCTTTTGTAGACTTTGTTAATTCTCTAAGAGCTTGAAGGTTTTTCTTTGCTTTGGATTTACTTACTTTCTCAAACATAGGATCTAGATAGATAGCATCGGGTTTTTCGTTGAGATCATTTAGATATTTCTTTGAATCAGCACGAATTAACTTAACCCCTTGAAGACTTCGAATTTCTCTCTTGCACTTTCCAATTCCTTCTTCTAAAAGAGAAAACACCCAAGGCGTTCTCTCAATGAGAGTTAGTCTCTCGGTTAAAGAACTGAGAATCAATGAGTCTTTTCCAAAGCCAGCAGTCGCATCTATGATGGTATTTTTTCTTGTCAAACCTTTCATGGTCTTTAATAGAAGTGCCTTGGAATCTTGTTTAGACCATTTTAAGAAATCACAAAAAATTCTACCTGACCTATTATCTGTTCCCTTTTTTAAATACATACCTTCATCTGAAAAAATTAAAATGTATTTATCTTTTAAAGAGCAGGATTGATTCTTCGCTGAAACCAAATCTCCTAAGAAAGGAATGTTAAGCCTTTTAGAAAAAATTAAAGCTTGTTTGTTAAACTTTTCTTTGCTTGTAGCTACAAGAAGATGTTCCTTGCTCATGTCCAATAGAACAAAAGCCAACAACCTAAGAGCAATCTATAGATAAAGAAAGGTGTAAAGCCTATTCTTTCAATCAGTTTTAAAAAAGTCCCTATAGTTAAATATGCTACTAAGAAAGAAAGACTTGAGGCTAAAGCAAGCTCAAAAAAATTTAGCGAAATTTCTGTGTGCTGAGTTCTAACTAACTCTGATAAAGTAATTGCTCCAATAGTAGGTATTGCTAAAAGAAAACTAAACCTTGAAGCCGCAGTGGCATTAAGCCCTAAAAACAATCCTGCTGTAATTGTTATACCTGATCTAGAGGTACCTGGTATTAAAGCTAAACACTGAAAAAGACCTATGATAAAAGCTTCCAATATAGTTAAAGAGTTAATATCTTTTTTTTGCTTTTTTCTCTTAGAAATAATGTGAGAAAAGTAAAGCAAAACTCCAAACCATATTGTTGCATGAGCTATTACTAGACTATTTCTTAACCCTAAATCTATTAAGTCTCTAAATAAAAACCCTAAAATTAGTACAGGGAGAACAGCGATTAATAAATTAATGCTTAAACTATTTTTTTTGACAGAAAGCGGTTCAGATAAAATGGTCTTAAACATCTTATTGATATCAGACCTAAAATAAATGGTAGCAGCTAGTAGAGTTCCAAAATGGACCCCTACATCAAATGCTATTCCCTGATTCTCCTTTCCCAGAAATTCACTAACTAATATAAGGTGAGCTGAGCTGGAGACAGGAAGGAATTCTGTTAGGCCTTGAATAACTGAAAGTAATAAGAATTGAAGAATATCCATTTATCCCTTAGTCCAGTGCTCTTTACCAGATAAGTAAACTGGAAGAACTTCTTCAGGTCGCATTATTTGACCTGTTATGAATCTTCTTTGAGCTAAACTAAGAAGATCAACAGCATTAGGGTAATGGTCGTCATAGATTGGAGAATTTAATTTACTTAATTTTTTCTCTACTAATTTACATCCACCGCCTATAAAACAAGATTTAGAATCAAAATTCGAATCAAGAAACTTCTGAACCAGAACAACCTCTTCATTACTATAAATAAGTTCTGACCCTTCAAATTTAAATCTGCCCACATAGATTTGCTTCATATGAGCATCAACTAAAACTACAATATCTTTCTGTTTTATTTTGCTGTTCGCATATTGTGCAACCACCTCCATACTAGAGATTGAAATAGCTGATATTCCAGCACTATAAGCAATACCCTGAGCAGCACTACAAGCTAACCTTATTCCAGTGAAGGACCCCGGTCCATGTCCTACTGCAACGGCATCTAATTGAGAAAATTTTAGCCTTCTTTCCTTCATAAGCTCTTGAATAAATCCAAAAAGCTTCTCTGTATGTTTTCGAGGGGCTATTTCATGAAATGAACTTATCTCGTTTTCAAAACTAAGTGCAACAGAGCATGCATCACTTGAGGTTTCAATGGCCAATATATTTGGCATCTTTAAAATTCTAATTCTTTTAGAATTACTTCAGAAACTTTACTCGGTTCCTCTTTACCTGAGATACTCACAAATTTAAGCTTGTTCTTAAGAGATCTTTCTAAATAAAAATCTATTAATGGCAGGGTTTGTGATCTATATACCTGCAGCCTGTCCATAACGGTTTCTTGCTTATCATCTTCTCTCTGAACTAAAGGTTCGCCAGTTAAGTCATCTTTATCTGGAATTTTTGGAGGATTGTATTCTATATGATAGTTCCTTCCTGATTCCAAATGGACTCTTCTTCCAGACATTCTATTTATTATTTCATTATCTGGAACGTCTATCTCAATCACAACATCTAAAATAATAGACTCTTTTTCTAAAGCTTCTGCCTGAGGAATTGTTCTTGGGAAACCGTCAAAAAGAAAGCCATTACTGCAATCTTCTTCTTTAATCCTTTCTACAACAGTACCTACAATCACATTATCGGGTACCAGAATCCCTTTATCCATTAGTTCCTTAGCTTGTTTGCCTAGTTCTGTTCCTTCCTTTATAGCCTCACGCAACATATTTCCTGTAGATATATGTGGAATATGATAATTCTCACAAATTACCTCTGATTGAGTTCCTTTACCAGCTCCAGGAGGTCCTAAAAGAATAATTTTCAACTCCCCTCCCCCACAACTATGGCGCTAGATAAATTCGATGTGTCCGAAATACTTAAAAAGAAATTCTCCAAACCAAGTTCCTCAGCCTTTTGCTCTGCTTTCCCAGTTAAGGTTAGACATGGAGCCCCTGAGTCATTTCTAGTAATTTCTATATTTTTTAAGGTAATCCCCTGTGTAAATCCTGTTCCTAATGCCTTGGAAGTAGCTTCTTTACTAGCAAAATTATTGCTTAAATAAGAAATTTTTTTATCTAGGTTCATTCTTTCATTTAGTTCTTTTTTTTCATTTGAACATAACAGTTTATTTACAAATCGGTATCCATACTTGGTGAATAAATGCTCTACTCTCTTCTTTTCAACAATATCTGAGCCTATGCCTCTAATCATCTATTTTCTCCTTTGTTCAAGAAAAGCTTTCTTACATTTAAACTTTTATTACCAAGATGGGTATCTATAGCTCTACGCATGATTATTTTTGAAGCTCTTCTTGTTTCTAGATCCTCTAAATCTCCTTTACTTAAATTTAATATGTCTTTTCCTTTAAAAATATCTTCTGAAATTCCTTTTTTTACATTCTTCAAAATAAATCCACTCATTGGGTCAAAAGAGTAAAAGGAATGTCCTCTTATTTTTTCTCCTGAATCAGCTTCATAAACAAGGTCTATGCTATAGCCTAGCTCTTTTAGTAAGTTTAACTCAAAGACCCTTAAGTGTTTCTCTACTTCTTTTTGATCTTTTTCTTCCTCCAGAGAAATAAGAAGTAAGCTAAATAGATTGAAAAGATCTTCATGCTCTTGTTCTTTTTGAAGGAATTTAAGAATCAACTCATTCAAGTAAATTACAGAGTTAAGAGATACTGATGAATTGATTGAAAAATATTTCAGCACTTCACAATGTGTTAAGTTCTTTAATTCTTTTTTTCCCCGATATGAAACACTTAGTAATGCGGTTGGAATGAGAATGGACTTAAGCTTGCTCTTTGGCCTCTTTGCCCCTTTTGCAACAACAGATATTTTTCCCTTATCTCTTGTGAATAAATCCGCTATTAAACTTGTCTCTCTATAAGATCTAGTATGGAGTACAAAGGCTTGCTCAAGTGTATTAGTCTTATTCAAGCTTTATACCCCATTAAACTGATTAGAGCTTCGTTGTCAGTCCAATTTTTTTTCACTTTTACCCAAAGTTTTAGCATTATTTTCTTCTGTAGCATGTCTTCTAATTCCTTTCTTGCTGCTATTCCAATACTTTTAAGTTTCCTCCCTTGTTGACCTATAACTATTCCTTTTTGACTCTTTTTTTCTACATACAGAGTAGCATCTATAAATACGATATCCTTCTTTTCTTTAAATTCATCTATAGTGACGTTAATTCTATAAGGTATTTCATCTCCTACTCTTGTTATACATTTTTCTCTAATAACTTCACTCGATAAAAACCTTTCAGACACGTCTGCTACTTGATCATGTGGATAAAGATGTTCTCCTTGTGGCAAAGACTCAAACATACACCCTTCAAGTTCCTTAATATTAAATCCTTTTAGTGCTGAAATTGGAATTACGTCTAAAAATTCCTTCTTAGAAGATATCTTCTTAATGAAGGGTAATAATTCTTGCTTGTTTGAAATTCTATCAACCTTATTGATTGTTAGAATAATTTTGGTTTCATCTTTAGGTAATTTTTCTAAAATGAAATCATCTTCTTCTTGCCATTTTAATGCTTCTACCATAAATAATACTGTATCAACACCGTACAAAGAAGAAAGAGCCAGCCTGTTCATATGCCTGTTAAGAGCTCTTTTATGTCCTCTATGAAAACCTGGTGTGTCAACTAGTAAAGCTTGATGTATTCCTTGAGTTTTGATACCAACTAATCTATTCCTTGTAGTCTGAGGTTTTCTTGAAGTGATAGAAATTTTTTGCTTAATCAAGCTGTTTATTAATGTTGATTTTCCAACATTTGTTCTGCCGATAATCGAAACAAAACCTGTTTTAAGCTCTTCTCTTGGCATCAGGACTTAGAAATTTCTACCAAGGCCTTTTTTGCTGCAGACATTTCAGCGCTCTTCTTATTTTTCCCAAATCCTTTGCTGGAAATATTAAGTTCAGTTAACTTGCAGATAACTTCAAATCTTTTACCCTCTTTCATTGTGTTGTCTTTAACTATTTCATAAATTGGTAAGCTATGACCTTCTTGTTGGAGATGTTCTTGTAACTTTGATTTACTATCTCTTTTATCATCATCTGGATGCAAGGTACTTAAAGTCTTATTAAAAATAGATTCTACAACCTCAAGGCAAGAAGAGTAACCTCCATCTAAATAAATGGCTGCAATAATGGCTTCCAGAGTGTTTCCTATTATCGAATTATTATCAAAGCTTTCCCCGAGACCAAGCTTTATAATGCTTGGTAACTTCAGGTCTTCTCCCATCTTATTTAAAACTGTTCTACTCACCAAAGAAGCCCTTAATTGACTTAACTTGCCTTCTGGTAAGGTTTGGTATTTATTAAAAAGAATTTCGGAAATTAATGAGTTAAGAATGGCATCTCCTAAGAACTCTAATCTTTCATTGTTTATTTTAGAAAAACTTTTATGCGTAAGAGCTAATTCTAATAATTCTATGTTTTTAAAGGTATATTTGAGTCTGGATCTTAATTTATTCACTTGCTGTAAATCTAGTTAATTCTCCCATTCCTACTGAAAGTTGGTATTTCAGTAAAGGAACCCCAATGTAACCATATAAACTCCGCCTTCCCTACTAAGTGTTCTTCAGAAAAATAGCCCCATGCCCTACTGTCTAAACTATTATCTCTGTTATCTCCCAAGGCCAAATATTTGCCCTCTGGGATTTGCCACTTATATTCATCATAGCCTGATTTAACCAAAGTTCTTATTGTATGTATTCTATTGCCTACAGCTTCTTGATAAAGATTTTGACTTTCATCCTCTAAAATAATATTTTGCTCTAACTTTTCTTCATTTATCCAGATTTCATGACCTTTAATAACAACTTTATCACCTGGGACCCCCATTACTCTTTTTACGTACTTAGTTCCTAGTTTAGAACACCTGTTTTTTTGTAAAGAGAGGAAACGGCTTAAAAATAACTGACTTTCTCGAGAGGATAAGCTTGCAAGATCAGGTCTCGCATATTGAGGTTTAATATCACAAAGAGTATGAGGAGCATAAAAGACTGCCACATCTGCTTTTCTGGGTTTTTTTCCTTTGTTGATCGAAATATAAGTACCAGGTAATTTTAAACCAAATTCATATTTGTTCACCAACACAAAGTCCCCTATCTGCAATCCTGGTTCCATAGAGCTCGAAGGTATCTGATAAGGCTCATATCCAAAAGACCTAACACACAATATAACCAAAAGAATCCAAAAATAAGATCGGCTTTCATCCAGAAGATTAGCTAACTTAAGATAATACCCTATGCTCCAAGAAATGCCCGCAAATAATGTTGCTATAGATAGGACTAACCCAAAATCTAAGTTTAATTTAAAGACTCTCCATAAAATTAAAAGAGCAACTATAAACATAATTCCTTCAGAAATATGGATTAACTTTTTATGGGACTTAACTGTAGATAAAATCCAAGTAATATAGGAAATTAAACCTATAAAGACTAGTGAAGCTAACCAAGAATCCAAACTAATCATGAATTTTTAGGAGTGACAAGAACGCTTCTTGTGGTACCTCTACTTTTCCAATTTTCTTCATCTTTTTTTTACCTTGTTTTTGTTTCTCTAAAAGTTTCATTTTTCTAGTAACATCCCCCCCGTAAAGCTTCGCTGTCACATTCTTCCTATAGGCTTTTACTGTCTGTCTGGAAATTATCTTTCCTCCGATAGCAGCCTGTATAGCCACATCAAATTGCTGTCTAGGAATAACTTTTTTTAAAGATTCAGTAAACTGTCTTGCTTTCATTGGGGCATTAGATTTATGGATCATAATAGATAGGGCATCAACTTTATCTCCATTTAGCAAGATGTCCAATTTAACCACTTCACTTTCTTCGTATCTGATCAAGGAATAATCTAACGAAGCATACCCCTTACTAACTGATTTAAGTCTATCAAAAAAATCTACAACTACTTCGCTTAATGGGATCTCATAAACTAATTCAGCTTGATTTGCTACATACCTTATAGATTTTTGTTTACCTCTTCTTTGATTGCACAATTTCATTACAGCACCAATAAAACTGTCAGGTACTAAAATATTTGCTTGTGCTATGGGCTCTAAAATTGAAGAGTATTTATTAGATTCAGGTAAAAAACTTGGATTTTCTATTATTTTTTCATGGCCATTATTGTCTATTAATTTATATGCTACTGTGGGTGCAGTTGCTATCAAAGTCATTCCATATTCTCTGTTTAATCTTTCGGTTACTATTTCCATATGTAGAGTTCCAAGAAAACCACATCTAAATCCAGCTCCAAGCGCTTCTGAATGCTCAGGTTCATATTTAAGAGAGGCGTCGTTAATACAGAGTTTCTCTAAAGCATCTCTAAAAGACTCAAATTCATCAGCAGTTTGAGGGAATAAAGCAGCATAAACTTGTGGATTAATTTCTTTAAAGCCAGGAAGACTATTTGTTTTTTGCCCACTTTCAATAATTGTATCGCCTACAGGTGCTCCTCTAATATCCTTAATACTTGCACAAATAAAACCAACTTGACCAGAAGTTAATTCCTCAAGCTCTACTTGCTTAGGATTGAATATTCCCAATTTTTCAACTGTATATTTTTCTTTTTTAGAGAGTATTTCTATGTCACTTCCTTTTTTAATTGTTCCATTAAATACTCTAACTAAGGAAACTATCCCAAGATAGTTATCAAACCAAGAATCTATAATTAGCGCCTGAAGTTTTGATTCTTTAGCCAAAATGGGGGGAGGCACTTTAAGGACAATTTCTTCTAAGACCTCGTTTATTCCTTTCCCGTGTTTGGCGCTTATTAAGGGTGCCGATGAAGATTCAATCCCTATAATCTCTTCAATTTCTTTTTTTACTCTTTCAGGATCTGCTTGGTCTAAATCTATCTTGTTTATTACAGGTATAATGGTTAACCCTTGTTCGGCTGCATTGTAACAAGTAGAAAGTGTTTGAGCTTCCACTCCTTGAGAGGCATCGACTAAAAGGATAGCACCTTCGCACGCAGATAAAGATCTTGAAACTTCGTATGAAAAATCAACATGGCCAGGTGTATCAATGAGGTTTAGTTCAAAAAATTTGTTATTCTGGGACTTAAAGTGAAGGTTAACCGTTTGGGCTTTTACTGTAATACCTCTTTCTTTTTCTATATCTAAATTATCTAAAACTTGATCAACCATCTCTCTTCTGCTTAAACCTCCACATATTTCTATAATTCTGTCTGCTAGAGTAGATTTGCCATGATCAATATGGGCAATAATAGAAAAATTGCGAATACTCATTGAGTGCCTAACTACTTAAATAAAGTATTAGGATAACTATTTTGCAAGTCTAATGGTAAGAAATCTTTGCACTCCGTTCCTCAGTAGGCCAATATCAATGGCTTTATCTGCATCGGTTTTCTCGAGTATATCTAAGAACTCTTTAGTATTTTTAACTTTAAACTTACCTAAAGAAGTTATTATATCTCCTCTTCTAATTCCCACTCTGGCTGCTATCCCGTTTTCGTCTACTTCTTCTACGTAGACTCCATATGAAATATTTTTGTATTGGGATTTTTCTTCATAAGAAAGGTTTCTTACCGTCACTCCTAATGGATTCTGTTTTTTCTCAAAAGAAGATTGTGATAATTGTTGATTTTTGGATAACTCTCCTACCTCAACTTTTATAACCTTTCTTTTACTGTCACGTAAAATTATACAATCTACTTTAGTTCCCGGTTTTACTGTCCCAACTGTTTGGGGCAGATCCCCAGAATAGAATATAGGGGCTCCATCGAACTCAATAACAACATCACGTTCCTGTAAACCTGCTTTTTCAGCTGGACTATCTTCTAATACCTGGCTAATAAATGCCCCTTTTGGAATTTCCATTCCTAATGCCTCCGCTAAATCTCTTGTAACCTCTTGAATGCTGACACCTAACCATCCCCTTGCTACGTAACCTCTATCCTTTAACTGATCTACAACATCGATGGCATAATTAATAGGTATAGCAAAGGCTACTCCCATATAACCTCCAGATCTAGTCAAAATCTGAGAGTTTATCCCTACTACCTCTCCAGAAAGGTTAAATAAGGGACCACCAGAATTTCCTGGATTAATAGCCACATCAGTTTGAATGAAAGGTACATAAGTAGAGTCTGAACCATTAGGTATGCTTCTGCCTTTTGCACTCACTATCCCTGCAGTTACAGAAAAATTTAGTTGAAAAGGTGATCCTATAGCCACTACCCATTCTCCAACTTTTAAAGATCTTGAATTTCCTATCCTTACTGTAGGCAAGTCTTTTGCATCTACTTTGAGGAGGGCTAAATCAGCTCTTTCGTCTGAACCTATAAGTTCAGCTTTAAACTCTCTTCTATCACTTAAACTCACTATAATCTCATCTGCCCCTTCTACTACATGCCTATTTGTCAGAACATAACCATCATGTGAAAGAATAAAACCTGAACCTGTTGATGTTATTTGCCTTTCTCTCTGCCTTCCTCTGTCTGGAACTTCTCCAAAAAATCTTTTAAAAAAGTCGTCATACATGGGATCATTAAAACTTCTTGAACCATATTTATCCGAGTAAGTCTTAATTGTATTAATGTAAACAACAGCGGGAGAAGAGTCTTCTGCTAACTCAGAAAAGTTGGGTAGATCCCTTGAGCTTACAGGTAAAATAATTAAAAAAGATAGAACCATTAAAGAAACTGCCTTCTTGTAGTTAATCATAGTTTTTTTCCTTTTGGATTATTTTGTATTATTAAAATTGATATTCACATTCCTAAGAATTTGAGTTTTCTTTTCAGAGGGTATATCTCCACTAACCATCAGTACAAACATGCCCCTATCAGTCTTTAAATAGGTAATTTTAGAAGATCTAAGGGTGTTCATATTTTTCATTGAAGAGATAGGGGAAAGGCTTACATTGAAGCTTTTGCCATTTGAAGGCATACGGTAATTGGCTAAAACATTCCCAGTGATATCAGAGTCTATTTTTTCTAATTTAGCATTTAGACCTGTAACAGCTTTATTTAAAACACTTAGTGCTTCTTCACTTGCAATAGCTTTGGCTATTTTTTCTGAAGCTTGGTTAGAAAATGAATCACTATAAATTACTTCCTTTGAAGGAGTAAAAAAGAATGCGCTCAGAGAGACTACTAGTCCAAGCGAAACTGCATAAACTATATAATTAAGGCTTATTGGACTAGCTTCTGTATTTTTCTTTGGGAGATCATTCAAACTTTTACCTTTAAGCTCTCTAAATACTTCAGTAGAGATATCCTTATTTATAAAAGCTAAGGATTTATCCCTTAAGCCCGTTTTGGTAATTTGTAAATTACTCCAATACTCTCGTAACTCTGCATTAGCTTCAATTTCATCCAAAACTCTTCTGACTTCAAAGTCTGATAACTCACCATCCAATAACGCAGATATTCTTTCTTTTATAGCTTTATTCATCTTTATCCTTCTTTATTTACCGATTCTATCTTTATAGAATTAAGAGTAGTCTCTATGTCTTTAAGTATGACTTCTCTTCCCCTGAATATCCTCGACCTAACTGTTCCAACAGGACAGCCAATTATGTCAGATATCTCCTCATAACTAAGGTTATCAAATTCCCTTAGAGAAATTGCAGAACGAATATCTTCTGGCAAAGAAGATAGTGCAGCTAGAATTACCTCTCTTAAGTTTTTTGCTTCAAGGATTTCTTCTGGAGAATCAGCTCCAGGAATATCTAAATAACTTGAGCTATCTTGTCCTGCAGATAACATTTCAGATTCAGATTGTTCTTTTGATCTCTTCTTTGAAGATAAATAATTTTTACAAGTATTAGCAGCAATCCTATAAAGCCAAGTATAGAAAGCACTTTCTTCACGAAATGAGTGAATTGATTTAAATGCTTTTATAAAAGCTTCCTGGGCGATATCTTCAGCCAAATGGTAATCGTGAACATATTTGTTTGAGAGAGCAATAACTCTAGATTGATACTTAAGAACTAGCAGATCGAAGGAGCGATAATCTCCTTTTTTAACTCTACGAACTAGAGACAGATCTGCATCTTTATTAGTTTTCTTCATTTTTCAAGACTTATAACTTCAATAGATAGACTAAATTCATGGGAAAAAGTTCTTAGAAAACACTTATCTTAATCAATTAATGAAAGATTTAAAGCCCCTATAAGGCCAAGATCCTTTTTTTTGACCTGATAAATAGGCACACTTGAAAGAAGTTTTATCATTTTTTCATTATTCTCAAAGTTTTTTCTAAAAAGTTTATGATCTAGGTTTGTAAATAAAGATTCAATAAGAGATCCAGCTAAAAAGATTCCTCCTGTTGATCCCCATAAGAGGGCAAGGGATCTTAAATAATCTGCCAAAATCTTATTGATTATTTCTTTAACTCTGATGGATTCAGGTGATCTTACTTCATTAAGAATGTCTTCACTTTTTATTTCAATATCTCCCCTCTTTTTAGCTATTGTTCTATAAACTAACTTCACCCCTTTTCCAGAAAGGAAGTCTTCATAGGTTGCTGGTCTATTAAATTCTTTAGCAAATTTCTCCAGTAAAAATGAAGTGTCATTACTATAAGATATCTCCAAATGACCTGCTTCACTAGGAACTATCTCATCCCCAACAATTCCTGATACCCCTAGTCCAGTACCAGGAACAACCAAAATTTTTATTTTTTTTTGAGGTGACTTAATATTTCCTATTTCTAGCAGATCGTTTTTCCTTATTGATTGAAGTGCATGAGCCTGTAGAACTAGATCATTCAAAACCATCAAGTCGTCCTTAAAAAACGTATTCTGAAGAGCTCTTTTACTAAAAGATATATTAGTATTAACAAACTCCACTCTGTCTTTCAACATTGGTGCTGCAACACCCAAAATACCCTTTGTAATTTCTTCGTTAGCAAAATTATCTAGATAATACTTTAATAGACTTTCAATGGAATCGAATTGATCTAAAGAGAGGTATTCAGCTTTTTTAAAGCTTTTTCCACTTGTTAGGGCTATTCTTGCGTTGGTTGCTCCTATATCTGCTATAAGAGTTTGTTTTCTTTTAACCATTTGTTCCTTTATAGCAACTGAGTATTTTTTCTATGATTTCTTTATACTTGTTTCTTGGTTTTTGTTGATAAACTAACAAAGATAATAAAACTGTGTCTTCTAAATCTAATAACTCAACTAAAATTTCTTTCTCTTTATTGTTTAAACTTGATAAACCTTTTTTTGCAAAAGCAACTAAAATAATGTCTATCTCTTTCAACCCCCTTCTACACTGCCAAAGAATCTTCTTATCCAAGTCACTCATTACTAAAAAGCTTATAATATATTTAACTAACTAATGAAAGAAAAAGAAATTATTAAGTTAAAAAATCTTCTTACTCTTGAAATCGAAGGAGGGGGTTCAAAAGATTTATTACAAGGACAAATTACTTGTGATATGAATAAGATTGATGAGAAGTCTTCTTCTTTAGGCGCCTTGTGTAACACGAAGGGAAGAGTAATTAGTTCCTTTATAGTTTTATTGGCAGACAAGAATAGCGAAAGGAGTTATTACTTAGTTGGAGATAAAGAGATGATCTTAAAAACAAAACAAGTCCTAACTAAATATAGTCCTTTTTACGATGTCAATTTAACAACAAAACCTGAACTATCTTATTATGCTGTGACCAATAATAATCTATCCATTTTATTTCCAGAAATAGATTCAATAAAAAATAATACTATAAGGCTAAAGTACAATATCTTTTTGCTTTACCTAAAGAGAAAATTCTCTTTGATTCTTGCTAATAAAGACTCTCCTCTACCAATTAACTTCGAGAATTCCCTAGAAAACCAAAAGGTTTGGGAACTCGATCAGATAAATAACCGCAATGTAGAAATAACTCAGGAAATAAGCGAGAAATACACCCCTCATGAGCTGAACTATGATCTAACGGAAAGAGTAGATTTTGAAAAAGGGTGCTACACAGGACAAGAGGTTGTTGCAAAAATGCAATATAGGGCAAAAAAGATTCCGAGATTGATGCTAGCCGAAAGCAAAAATCTAAACTTAGATTCAAATATGCCAGTTTATAATAAAAATGGCTTGAAAGTAGGAAGTCTAGTAAAAGAAGTAATTGATCAAGGCAAGTCGATCTGCCTTATTTCTGTAAAAGAAGATTTTCTAAAAAAGAGTCTAACTTTTGAAAAAGGTGGAAAAATAAAACCTATTAAGCAAACCTAAACTCTAAATAACTACAACTTCCAATCTATAGAATCTTTTCCAGTCTGTTGAAGAAATTCATTACACTTAGAAAAGTGTTTATTCCCAAAAAAACCTTTATTTGCAGAAAGAGGAGAAGGGTGAGCTGAAGTTAAAACCAAATGTCTTGATCTATCAATTTTAGAAGCTTTTTTGATAGCATAATTACCCCATAGAATGAAGACTATTCCCTCTTTTTGATTTACCAAATCAATAATTCTATCAGTAAATATTTCCCACCCCATTCCAGCGTGGGAAGCTGGAATTCCCTTTTCAACGGACAATACACTATTTAGCAACAATACACCCTGATTAGCCCAAGATAAAAGTGAACCGTGTGAGGGAAATTTAATTCCTAGATCAGAATTCAATTCCTTATAAATATTAACAAGAGATGGTGGCTTTTCGACACCTCTGGGAACTGAAAAACATAAGCCATTTGCTTGACCAATACCATGATATGGATCTTGTCCAAGTATAACTACTTTAACTTTAGAATAAGGAGTTGAATTTAATGCCAAGAACATCTGACTTCCTTTAGGAAAGATGGTTTTATTTTTTTTTAGTTCAGAAGTTAAGAAATATTTAAGGCTTTTCATATACTCTTTCTGGAACTCAGGAAGAAGGTGTTTTAACCAAGAGTCTTCTAATTGAATATAAGAAAATTTATTTTTGTCCGACATTTATAACTTTAATCTACTATATTACCTGCGCTTTTGTATTACAAAAAAATAAAATGATTTTTATCCACAAAACCTGTGGATAACTCTTTGGATAAAATAGTTTTTTGATCTTTAAGTGCTGAATAGTCAGTTTTTTAGGAGATTGTTCATTTTTTATACTAATATTTTTATTTCTAATAAAAACAATAACTTAAGAAATATTAGATTGTTTCCTTTTTATAATTTAGTTATATTTTTATTTATTTAACTATATCTGTTTATCTATGTGTAAAATTATTCAGTTAAAGCATCTGTAAAGCAGTTAAATTTCTTTAAAAAATAATGACATAGAGATGTTACTTTACCTCTTTTTTAAAATTCTAAAGCAAAAAAAAGAACTTTTATAGTTCGTGTAACCAAAAAGAAATCTTCTATAATTATTCCTACTAAAGACTCTTTGAATAAAGTTCAGTGAGAATTGACACTTAGTTGATTAGTCTCACATTAATGACATTAACAATAGATCTTAATTTTTTTATTGCTTCATTTTTTACCTCATTTTCAACATCAATAAGGTTGTAGGCTATATCACCTCGACTAACGTTGGTCATATCAACTATATTTATGCTTAAGTCTCCAAGGCTTGTTGCTATTTGACCTATGATTGCTGGAACATTTATATTTGTTATAGCAATCCTATTCTTAGTACTTCTTGCCACATTTATATTTGGAAAATTTACTGAGTTTCTAATATTGCCATTTTGAAGAAAATCAGTTAACTGGTCCATTGCCATAACAGCACAATTTACTTCAGCTTGGCTAGTGCTAGCCCCTATATGTGGAAGAAGGAAAACATCCTTCTTTTTATTGGCTCTTTTAATTAACTCAGGAGTAGGAAAATCTGTAACAAAACTTGATAAATTACCTTTATTTAAAGCTTTTATAACTTCAGAAATGTTTATCACTTCTTGTCTAGCAAAGTTTAGTAATGCTGACTCATTGCATAAACTTAGAAGTTTAAAGTCTATAAGATTTTCAGTACTTTTAATTGCGGGAATATGTAGAGTTATAAAATCGCTAACCCCAAATAGCTCTTCTAAACTTTCCACAGGAATTACTTGGCTCGGTAATTGCCAGGCTGCTTCTACAGATAAAGCGGGATCATAGCCAAATACATTCATATCTAGAGCTACCCCCATTCTTGCAACCTTAGAACCTATAGAGCCCAATCCTACAACTCCTAAACTTGAACCAGAAAGCTCCTTTCCTTTAAACTTTTTTTTGTTTTCCTCTAAAAAAGGCTCTAGTTCTTTCATGTCTGTTAAGTGAATTAATCCATTAACAAAGTTTATGCTTGAAAGAACATTTCTAGAAGACAGCAATAACCCTCCTAAAACTAGCTCTTTAACAGCATTTGCATTAGCTCCGGGAGTATTAAAAACCACAATCCCCCTCTTAGAACAACTATCTATAGGTATATTATTCACTCCAGAACCTGCTCGGGATATTGCCTTTAAAGAGCTCTTTAAAAGGGTTTCTTGAATCTTTGTGCTTCTTACTAAGATGCCATCAGGATCATCATTTTGTTCATCTATGATACAATTTGTGCTTTCAATACGATCCAATCCTATGCGAGATATATTGCTATATGTTCTCACTTTATATTTAGACATTAAGGCTTCCAAAAAAATGTGAAGCTTATCATTATTTGATTGCTTTCTCGATAAACTATAGAATCCTTTGCCTTTTTGTTAACAGATGACTAGGCATTTTTTAAATCTTAAGGATTTATCTTCTGAAGAATTAGAAGGTATTATCTTGCATGCTTTATCTCTAAAAAAAGAAAATAGCTATTCTAAAGAACTGGCAGGAAAGTATTTAGCCCTAGTATTTGAGAAAGCCTCTACGAGAACAAGAATTTCTTTCGAGGTGGCTATGAACCGTTTAGGTGGAGTTGCAAGCTTTCTTCCAACCAGTGATCTTCATTTAGGAAAAAGAGAATCACTCGAAGACACTTCGCGCGCTATTAGTTCAATGGCTGATGCTATCGTTCTAAGGACGATCTCTCATAAGACAATAGAAAGGTTTGCCTCTGTTTCTTCCATACCGGTTATAAACGGTCTAAGTGAGTTATCTCACCCCTGTCAACTTCTTGCTGACATCATGACTTTTTATGAATGTAATGGGGACATAAAAGACAAGAAAGTAACTTGGGTAGGTGATTGTAATAATATGTTTTTCAGCTATATGGAAGCTTCAGAGCTAATGGGATTTAAACTTTCAGTTGCATGCCCAAAGCGCTTTTGGTCCACTGAACGAAAAGTCCTAAATTCTAATGTTAACTTTACTGAAGATTTAAATAAGGCTGCAGAAGAAAGTGATTTAATAACTACAGATGTGTGGGTGTCAATGGGTGATGAAAAAGAGAGCAAAGAACGCATGAAAGCCTTTAAATCTTTCCAAGTTAATCCTGAGCTGATGAAACTGGCAAAAAAAAATGCGATTTTTCTACACTGCTTGCCAGCTATAAGAGGTCAAGAGATATCAGAAAATATGCTTGAACATCCAAGGAGTAAAGTTTGGCAACAAGCAGAAAACAGGGTGCATGCACAAAAAAGCCTCCTTCTTTTTCTTTTAAAGAAGAGTCTATAATTTTTATTAATTCAAGAAACCTTTGTCTTTTCGACAGCTTGCAACCATTCTGAGTATTTTTTTCTAAGACCTTGTCCTTTGTTTAAATTAGGATTAAATTTCTTTTTACAGGACCAGTATTTCTCAAGAAAAGGAAAGTCAGTATATAAACCAGCATGCATACCTGCCAAAAAAGCAGAGCCAAGAGCAGTTGTTTCTTTTATTGAAGGAATTAAGACTGGAATATCTAGAGTATCTGTAAGGCATTGAGAAAACCATGAATTCTCTACCATACCCCCATCTATTCTTAACTCAATAAAATTAGCCCCATCTTTCTGCATTGAGTCTAACAAGTCTTTAGTTTGAAAGGCTATTGATTCTAATGTTGCTGCTGTTATATCAGCCTTATTAGACTTCCTTGTTAGTCCATAGATTGCTCCTCTGGCGTTTGGATCCCAATGGGGTGCCCCTAAACCTGTAAAGGCTGGAACAACTAGCACCACAGAATCCTTATTTCTTATTTTAATTAATTCTTCACAATCACTAGCCTTCTCAAAAAAATTTAAACCATCTCTTAACCATTGGATTGCCGAGCCTGCTATAAAAATGCTACCTTCAATACCATACGTTGTCTTACCTTTAATCTTGTAGGCAATTGTAGACAAAAGCTTATTCTCTGAGGTTATAATTTCAGCCCCTGTATTGAGCAAAATAAAACAACCTGTGCCGTAGGTGCTCTTCGCCTCCCCTTCCTTAAAACAACACTGACCAATTAATGCTGCTTGCTGATCACCTGCCACACCACCAATACCTATTCTCCCTCCAAATATCTCTGTAGTCCCAAAATCATGAACATTTTCACAAACCTCTGGAAGAATGCTAAAAGGGATATTAAATAGATCCAATAAATCCTTATCCCAACAATTTTCTTTTATGTTATACAGCATAGTCCTTGAGGCATTTGTGACATCAGTTTTATGCTCCTTTCCTTCAGTTAATCTCCAAACAAGAAAGCTATCAACAGTTCCAAAAGCTAGCTTCCCCTTCTTTGCCTTTTCTCTTGCCCCTTGAACATTGTCTAACAACCAACAGATCTTGCTAGCTGAGAAATAGGGATCTATAAGAAGACCCGTACTTTCTTGAACTAAGGCCTCTATATTGTCTTTCTTTAAGTTATTGCAGAAATCAGCAGTCCTTCTATCTTGCCAAACTATGGCAGGATAAATAGCCTCTCCTGTTTCTCTATCCCATATTAAAGTAGTTTCTCTCTGGTTGGTAATTCCTATCGAAGCTATGTCAGAAGGAGAAAGATTATTCTTTTCAATTAATCTTTTAGTAACTTTAAAAACTGAATCCCAAATCTCATTAGGGTCATGCTCAACCCAGCCATCATTTGGAAAGCTCTGCTTAAATTCTCTCTGTTCTATGCTAATCAGAGTGAAATCGTTTTTAAAGAGAATAGCGCGAGAACTTGTGGTTCCTTGGTCAATAGAAATAATCTTTTTGTTCATTTGTTAAATAAAGAATAAGCAAAGTAAAGCATAAAATAGATAAATAAAGTAGTTAAAAGGTTATCCACAGAAAATACACAGAACTTTGTAGTATTTATTGTATTGTAATTTATCGAAAAACACAGTATCTTGTGTTACTAATATTAAAGAAACACTATATATAGTAATATTGAAGAAAAATTCATAACAGGAAAAGGCAAAAGAAGAGGAAGAAATGGAAGCAAGAACAGATACTGAAAACGAAGAAAGATCAAATCAAGAAGTCCAAGAAAACAAAGAGCATGCTATAGCACCAGGGCAAATGAGGGTAATAAAAAGAAACGGTTCTGTAGTTTCCTACGACGCAGAAAAAATAGCCATAGCAATTACTAAAGCCTTTCTAGCTGTAGAAGGAGGGGCAGCAGCAGCATCTACAAGGATACATAACAAGGTAAATAATCTAGCAAATTCAGTAACTAATACTTTTCAAAGAAGGATGCCTTCTGGGGGCACCCTTCATATTGAAGAAATACAAGACCAAGTAGAGCTCGAGTTAATGCGTTCAGGAGAACAAAAAGTTGCAAGAACTTATGTTCTATATAGAGAAGAAAGAAAGAAAATAAGAAAACAGGAAGAAAAACCACAAGAAAGAGAAAAAGAACAGGAGAGGACAGTAACAGTTGTCCTTGAAAATGGTAAACAGACTCAACTAGACACCCATAGATTAAATAAAATGGTTAAAGAAGCTTGTGAAGGGTTAGAAGGAACATCGGCAGAAGAGATAATAAAAGAAGCAACCAAGAACCTCTACGATGGCGTTTCAATTTCAGATGTAAGAACTTCCTTGGTTATGACAGCACGAACTTTGGTAGAAAAAGAACCAAACTATACCTATACAACCGCAAGAATACTTCTTGATAACCTTAGAACAGAAGCCTTAACCTACCTAAATATAAAAGAAGAAGCAACTCAGAAAGAGATGGAAAGGATATACCCAAAAGCTCTGGTCTCCTTCATTAAGAAAGGTATAGAGAATGGGATACTTAATCCAGAACTAAACAATTTAGATATTGCAAAACTGGGAACAGCTATAAAACCAGAAAGAGATAAGAACTTTACTTACCTGAGTCTGCAAACTCTATATGACAGGTATTTTATTCATAAAGAAAGTGTTCGTTATGAATTACCACAAATATTTTTTATGAGAGTTGCAATGGGCCTAGCACTTGGTGAAGAAAATAGAGAAGAAAAAGCAATAGAGTTCTACGATCTCCTGTCCAAATTTGACTACATGAGCTCAACTCCAACTTTATTTAATGCAGGAACAAAACACTCCCAACTTTCATCTTGCTATTTAACTACGGTGCCAGATGACCTGCTTGGTATTTATGGTGCAATCCAAGACAACGCAATGCTATCTAAATGGGCGGGAGGACTAGGAAATGACTGGACGCCAGTAAGAGGGCTAGGATCACAAATAAAGGGAACAAATGGTAAATCACAGGGAGTAGTTCCTTTCCTTAAGGTGGTCAATGATACTGCAGTTGCAGTAAACCAAGGAGGGAAAAGAAAGGGGGCAGTTTGCTCATACTTGGAAACATGGCATATAGACATAGAAGAGTTCTTAGAACTTAGAAAGAATACAGGAGATGACAGAAGAAGAACACATGACATGAATACAGCAAACTGGATACCAGATTTGTTTATGAAAAGAGTGTCTGAGGAAAAGTATTGGACCTTGTTCTCTCCTAATGATACCCCTGATTTACATGATCTGTATGGCAAGGAATTTGAAGAAAGGTATGAACTTTATGAAAATCAAACCGAGACAGGAGAAATACAACACTTTAAAAAAGTAGAAGCAACAGAGCTATGGAAAAAGATACTTTCCATGTTGTTTGAAACTGGACACCCATGGATAACATTTAAAGATGTATGCAACTTACGATCTCCCCAACAACATACAGGAGTGGTTCATTCTTCAAATCTTTGTACAGAAATAACATTAAATACAAGTAAAGACGAAATAGCAGTTTGCAATCTAGGATCAGTAAATCTAACCCACCATATTAAAGAAGGAAAGCTAGATGAAAAAAAGCTAGAACAAACAATAAATACAGCTATACGAATGTTAGACAATGTAATTGACATAAATTACTACGCTGTTAGGGCCGCTGAAACATCAAACATGAAACATAGACCTATAGGACTTGGAATCATGGGCTTTCATGATGCCCTATATATGCTTGAAGTCCCCTATGCTTCTGAGGAAGCAATAGAATTTGCAGATAGATCAATGGAGATGGTCAGTTATTTTGCTATTCAAGCATCAAGTAATCTTGCAAAAGAAAGAGGTAATTATGATTCATTCAAAGGGTCTCTCTGGAGCAAGGGTGTATTACCAATAGATTCCCTAAAGATTCTTAAAGAAAATAGAGGGGAAAATTATATAGATATCGATGAAAGCTGTGTCATGGATTGGGATTCTCTAAGAGAAAAAGTAAAAAACCAGGGAATGCGAAACTCAAACGTAATGGCAATTGCACCAACAGCAACTATAGCTAACATCACAGGTATATCACAATCTATAGAACCTACTTATCAAAATCTATATGTTAAATCGAACTTATCAGGAGAATTCACTGTAGCTAACTTACATTTGGTTAATTCTCTTAAAGCTCTCGGTCTTTGGGATTCTGTTATGTTAAACGACCTGAAATATTACGATGGAAGTGTAGAAAAAATAGCAAGAGTTCCAGAAAAACTAAAAGAACTTTATGCAACAGCATTCGAGATAGAACCTAAATGGCTAGTAGATGCAGCAAGTAGAAGGCAAAAATGGATAGACCAAAGCCAATCCCTCAATTTATATATCAGCGAACCCGATGGAAAAAAGCTAGATGTTATGTACAGGATGGCTTGGCTTAGAGGTCTAAAAACCACCTACTATTTAAGGTCAAGAGGTGCAACAACAGCAGAAAAGTCAACTATATCTACAGGAGAGCTAAATGCTGTAACAGCAGGAATAGAGCAAAACTCACCTGCAGTTGCAGCTTGTTCAATTACTGATCCAGATTGTGAGGCGTGTGAATAATGCTTAAGGAGGAAAAATGTTAAGTTGGGAAGAATTTGAATCAAATAAAAAAGATGTAAAGGAAAATACAACTAAACCAGAAAAGAAAGAAGCTCTTGTGCAGGACGTAGAAGACTTTGAAAAACCTAAGGAGTCAAAGGGAAATAAAAAAGACAGAGTTGAAAGGGCAAAGCAAGCTGTTGCTAATTTCGATAGAAAAATAGGTGAGGAAACTTTGGCAGGAATGTCTACACGGGTCCAGGTTGACCAAAAGGCCATGATCAACTGTAGAGCAGACTTGAATCAACTTGTTCCCTTTAAATATGACTGGGCATGGCAGAAATATCTAGACGGATGTGCTAATCACTGGATGCCGCAAGAAATTAACATGACACAAGATATAGCTCTATGGAAATCTGAAGATGGTCTAACTGAAGATGAGAGATTAATAGTTAAACGTAATATGGGTTTCTTTGCGACAGCAGACTCTCTCGTAGCCAACAACCTAGTTTTGTCAACATACAAACACATAACTAATCCTGAGTGTCGTCAATACATTCTTAGACAAAGCTTTGAAGAGGCCATTCATACACATGCCTATCAACATGTCATTGAATCCTTAGGAATGGATGAAGGAGAAATCTTCAATATGTACAGAGAGATTCCTTCCGTGGCTAGAAAGGCTTCTTGGGGACTAGAATTTACAAAAGAGCTAGATGACCCTCATTTTAAAACTGGAGAGGTAGAGCAAGATAAAAAACTTTTAAGAAATTTAATCGCTTTTTACTGTGTGCTTGAAGGAATTTTCTTCTACTGCGGATTTACACAAATTCTTTCAATGGGAAGAAGGAATAAAATGACAGGAACATCTGAACAATTTCAGTACATTTTGAGAGATGAGTCAATGCACTTAAATTTTGGTATAGACATGATCAATCAAATTAAATTGGAAAATCCTCATTTGTGGGACGAAAAAATGCAAGACCAAGCAGCAGCAATGATTTTACAGGGCATGGAACTGGAAATTGAGTACGCTAGAGACACAATGCCAAGAGGAGTTCTCGGCATGAATGCTAACATGATGGAAGAATACTTAAACTACATAGCTAATAGAAGATTAGTCCAACTAGGATTGCCCGAAGAATATCCTAAAGCAGAAAACCCCTTTCCTTGGATGTCCGAAATCATGGACCTAAGAAAGGAAAAGAATTTCTTTGAAACTAGGGTAATTGAGTATCAAACGGGAGGTGCACTTAGTTGGGACTAAATATGGAGATAATTGGTCATAGGGGGGCGTCTGAATCTGCCCCTGAAAATACCCTTTCTTCAATATCAGAAGCTTGGTCTCAAGCTGCAGATGGGGTAGAAGTAGATATAAGATTAACCAAAGACAAAATCCTTGTGTGTATGCATGATACAAATACTTTAAGGACATCGGGAGAAAATTCTTTGGTGAGCGAAACCAACTTTGAAAAGTTGAAAAAACTGGATGTTGGGTCTTGGAGAGGGAAAGAATGGACAAATGAACCCATACCTAGTTTGATTCAAGTAATGGACCTAATGCCTAAATCAAAAAAGCTCTTTATAGAGGTAAAAGGCGGGAAAGAAGTTTCAATTCCTTTGGTAAAAGTACTTGAAAGATATGAACATTTATCCACATGCATTGTAGTAATCTCTTTTAATGAGTCATTGTTAAAAGAAATAAAACAGAAGATGCCAAAGATTAAGGTTAATCTTCTTTGCGCATTTGACCAGAACCCAGATATCAAGAGTGAGGATTTAATAATTAAATTAATAGAATCAAACCTCGATGGAGTGGGGTTACAATCTCACATGCAATTAACTAAAAATTTCATAGCCCCTATCATTGAAAGAGACAAAGAAGTTCATGTTTGGACAGTTGATCAACCTGAGCAAGCTCAGCTTTATAAAGAAATGGGATTTTCTTCAATAACAACAAACAAACCAGGAGAAATAAAAAACTTCTTGCTTTCTGTCTAAAAGAAAATTGTTTATTACAAGTAAGTTACTCTTTATAGTTAAAAACTTATGAAACAACATTTAAATAGTTTTCTTGACTTGGTTGAAAATGCTTTAAAAGAAGTAGGGGAACTGAGTGTGAAAGATCTAAAAGATAAAATAAATAATAAAGAAGGATTTATTCTAATAGATGTAAGAGAAGAAAGTGAATGGAATAAAGGAAAAATACCTGGATCTATATACTTGGGCAAAGGAATAATAGAAAGAGATATAGGAACGTTGATTCCAAACAAGCAACAAGAAATGGTTCTATACTGCCAAGGGGGTTTCCGATCTGCTTTGGCGGCAAAAAGTCTTAAAGAAATGGGTTATATGAATGTCCTTTCGCTTAAAGGAGGCTTTGGAGAATGGGTAAATAGCAAATATCCTGTTAATTAAGGGAGAGTTTTATGCAACTTTATAGTACAACTGGTGCTCCTAACCCAAGAAGGGTGAGGATTTTTCTTGCTGAGAAAGGTATTGAAGTTCCTATCGAGGAAATCAGTATAATGGAGCAAGAACATAAAACCGAAGAATACAGAAAAATCTCCCCTTCAAGCAGAGTTCCTGCTTTGGTCTTAGACGATGGTACTGTGATACTTGAAAGTATGGCAATTTGTAGATATTTCGAGCTATTAAATCCAGACCCTTCCCTTTTCGGAAAATTAGAGTTGGAACAATCTTTAATAGAAATGCAAAGTAGAAGAATGGAACTTGAACTTATGCAGAGTGTTGCATTGACTTTTAGGCATACTCATCCTGCATTTTCTAAACTTGAAAATCAAATGCCAGAGTATGGTGCTCTACAAAAAAAAGCAGCTCAAAGAAGGTTGAGGCTTCTAGATAAAGAATTAGAAAATAGCGAGTTTATAGCAGGATCCAACTACACAGTAGCTGATATTACTGCATTATGTGCTATTGATTTCTGTGTTCCAGCTAAAATTGAAATACCCGAAGACCATAAGAATCTTCAAAGATGGATAGCAGCTATAAAGAAAAGGCCTTCTTCAAGCATCATGTGACCTGGGCCTAAAAAAGGGATGCCTATAAATAGTATTGCCTCTTTAGTGGTCTTACCATTTTAGATGAAAAAAAATAAAACCTATTGGTAAGAGCAAAAAAATTCCTACCCAAAGATAGTCTTTCCAAGATCTGTACCCTTGTCGATAGATGTCTATAAAACAAGCAGTTAAGGCAATTAAAATAATAAAAAGATTGGAAATTATTACTAAGTCCATCTGAGTGCTATTCTGAATTTTCGTTTTCTGAAGCTTCCTTGTCATTAGAAGTTTTAGAAGCATTAATTAATTCTAACACCTCCTCGGCATCAATTTCTTTTATATCCTTAATAGAACAAGGCATATGTCTGGTGTGTATTTGGTCGTTGTAGTTAGAACAAGTCCTCCATAAACTACTTTTAAAAACTAAAGTATCTTCAAACTTAAGCCCTGGACAACGGTTAAATAACTTCACTAAATAAGGATGAGATTTTGAAGGTGACCAAACAATAAGATTTTTGTCATCTAAAGCTCTCCAACCTGAAATATCAGAGACCCTAAAACAACTCCTATCGCTACTTTCTATAGCTTGAACATAATTTTGTAACACAAATACAAAGAAAAAAATAAAAATTAATCTTCTCATCTTATTTAAAATTTTTAACCAAATTTAATTTCTCTAAATGACCAAGTTTCTTAATTGCTATTTCCCTTTTGCTAGCAAAACTTCTGTCTTGGCACTGTTCTTTGTATATTAATCTAAAAGGACCCCGACCTCTGGTGTATTTTCCACCCTTACCTTGGCCATGCAAGAGCATTCTTCTTTGTAAATTATTAGTAATCCCAGTATATAGGGACCCATCAGAGCATTTTATAATGTAAACAATCCAAGTCATGAAGTTTTGTCTATAATAGTTGGAGAGTAACAATTATTCCAATACAAATTTATGAAGATACTCAGAACTCCAGATCATCGCTTTGATAAGCTCAAAGGGTATTCCTTTGCCCCTAAATACACTGAGATCGAAACACAAGATGGTAGTAACCTTAGGATTCATCACATAGATGAAGGGTCAAAAGGCAATCCCCTGCTTCTTTGTATGCATGGTCAGCCTGTTTGGAGTTACCTTTATTCAAAAATGATTCCCCATCTAGTTGAAGGGGGAATTAGAGTTATAGCACCTGATCTTCCAGGGTATGGAAAATCTGATAAACCGGCAGCTAGAGAAAATTACAGCTACCAAAACCAAGTAGATTGGATGACTCAATGGTTAATCAGTAATGATCTCAAAAACGTCTCTTTTTTTGGACAAGACTGGGGTGGATTGATTGGGCTAAGGATGGTTGCTAACGAACCTGATAGATTTGAAAAAGTTTCAATAGGAAATACTGGGCTACCTTATAACCCAGATGAGTCTGATAAGGTTATAGAGGAAGTAATGAATTTTAGAAATAGTAAAATTAAATTAACTCCCTTTTCTATGGCTAAGCAAGTAAGAAAAATGGACAGTGGAGACACTTCACCAGCATTGAAGTTTATGTATTGGCAAAAATTTTGCTGGGATACTGTTGATTTGCCTATAGGTTTTATGACCTCCCAGATGATGGAAACAAGGTCCCCCATTTCCCTATCAGCGCAATACCTCTTCTTAAAACTGGGTATTGGAGATTACTACCCCTTTAGTACAGATCTAGCAAAAGCTTACGAAGCCCCATTCCCTGACCCAAGTTTTAAAATGGGACCAAGAGCAATGCCAAGTCATGTTCCTATAATTCCTGATTCATCGTTAGAAAAACAAAAAAAAGCAAGAGATTTCTTTGGGAAATGGGATAAACCTTTTTTAAGCGTCTTTGCGGGAGATGATCCAGTGACAAATGGCATAGAGCAGGATGTTTTACAAATGTGTCCTAATGCAAAAAGCGCTTCTCATATTGGTGGAGGTCATTTCTATCAATGGACTCGCGCAAAAGAATTATCAAAAATACTTATAAATTTTGTGAAAACCTCTTAAAATTTTCTATTGAAGCTAATTTCTAAGTTAACAATATCTATTCAAAGTCTTTTCCTTGAGATTCAATCACTGCATATTCATAATCAATAGTTAATTCAATTAACTTCCTCCATAAAGATTCTGCTATTTTTTCCGACATACCCTTTTCTTTAGCTAGTCTTTTAACTCTAGTTATAACTTCTTCAATCCTCTTTTGGTCAACCACTAGGGTTTTATTGCTTTTAACAAAAGCTACTTTCTCTGCACATTTTTGTCTTTCTGCAAAAAGGGTCACTAACTCCTCATCAATTTGATCTATTTCTTGTCTTAGTTCTTCTAATTTCATATTTCTTTTGTCTCTTGAATTTAGTTTTTTATAATTTACAGTAATGTTATTAATTCTACAGGTATCTAATTATACAATTTCTAAATCTATAAGTTTGTTAAACTCTTTCCTTCTCTAACCCGATTCAATACATGCATCAAAAAGTTTGGAAAACCTAGACTGGGTGTAGTTATTACTTTATAGAACTATCTTAAAAAAAAATCTGATAAACTTTACGCTCCTACCAAATTAGTTAAAGGCTGGCTTGTGAAATTTAAAAGAATAATCCCTCGATTAGACATAAAGGGCAAAGATTTAGTAAAAGGCATTCATCTTGAGGGTTTGAGAGTATTAGGTGACCCTGAAGAATACGCCTTGAAGTATTCTGAAATGGGAGCAGATGAGATCATTTATCAAGATGTAGTGGCAAGCTTGTATGGTAGAAATAGTATTCTTGATCTGGTGTCGAGAACTGCAAGAAATTGTTTTATTCCATTGACTGTTGGAGGTGGCATTAGAGATCTTAACGATATAGAAAGTTTATTAAGATCTGGTGCTGACAAAGTTTCAATTAATACAGCAGCCATTAATAACCCTTCGTTAATTGAAGAAGCATCAAAAACTTTTGGCTCTTCAACTATTGTAGTGGCTATTGAGGCGTTTTTTTATCAAAATAAATACCTTGCCTTTACAGATAATGGAAGGGAACAAACAGGCATAGAAGTTTTGCAATGGGTGAAAGAAGCTCAAAATAGAGGGGCAGGAGAAATATTACTTACATCTATTGATAAAGAAGGAACAGGGAAAGGGTTTAAATCAGATTTGATCAGAGAAGTTTCTAAAATAATAACGATTCCGTTAATTATTCATGGGGGGGCAGGTTCAGTTAATCACTTGATAGAAATAGAGAAGGTAGCAAGAATAGATGCTTTTGCTGTTGCTTCTTTATTTCATTACAGTCTCTTAGAGAGAAATCTTATTACTCAAAAAAGATCAGAGACTGGGAATACTAGTTTTCTGGATAAAAAAACTAAATATGGAGAATTTCAATCTTCTTCAATTAAAGAGGCAAAAGATTCTCTAACGAAAGCTGGAGTTTTAGTAAGAGACAAATGGTAAAAGAAGGTAGTGACGTAGCAATTATTGATTATGGTATTAACAATCTCTATAGTGTTGAACTTGCTTGTAAAAAAGCTGGACTAAGTTGTATTATCACTTCTGATAAAAACCAAATATTAAAAGCTAAGTCAGCTATTTTGCCTGGAGTAGGAGCTTTCTCAGTTGCTATGAATAATTTAAGAAAGAATTCTTTAGATAGGATTATTTATAGATTTATAGAAACTGGAAAGCCTTTTCTAGGAATATGCCTTGGTATGCAGTTACTCATGGAGAAAAGTTTAGAATTTGGGGAATCAAAGGGGTTATCAATTGTTGAAGGGGAAGTTATAAATTTTAGTCCTCATAGTTACAAGAATGATTTTTATTCTGTACCACAAATAGGCTGGAATAAACTGTTAAAAAAAGAGGTTTCTTGGAAAACTTCCTTATTAGATTCAAATAAAGATGAGGACTTTATGTATTTTGTACATTCATTTTATGCTAAACCTAAAAATGATAAAGATATTCTTTCTTATTCTGAATATGGAAATATTACGTATTGTTCTTCTCTAAAAAAGGAAAATGTTACTGGTATGCAATTTCATCCTGAGAAGAGCGGAAAGAATGGAATCAAAGTTTATTTGAATTTAAAAAAATCGATTAATTAATATGAAAAATAGAACTTTTTATAACCTTCCTGAAAAAGTAACCTTTTGTAAAAAATGCGTTATGTCCAATCAAAGGCCTTCTTCTGTACCGGAGTTCAAACATACTAGAAATAGAATAGGAGCTAAATATTTAAATATTGATAATAATGGCATATGTGATGCATGTAATCATTCTGAAGAGAAAAAAAAGATAAATTGGGAAAAGAGGGAGGAAGAGTTAATAAAGCTTTTAGATAAATACAGAAGTAGTGATGGACAGTATGATTGTTTGGTGCCAGGTAGTGGGGGTAAAGATAGTGCTTATCAAGCTCACATACTTAAATACAAGTATGGTATGCACCCTTTGACCTGCACTTGGCCTCCCATTTTATATACAGATTATGGTTATAAAAACTTTATGAACTGGATAGAAATTGGAGGATTTGACAATGTTTCTTTCAAGCCCAATGGAATAACTCAAAGACTTCTTACCAAATTATCAATAGAAAATCTCTTTCACCCTTTTCAGACTTTCATCCTGGGTCAAAAAAACTTGGCACCTAAAATAGCTAAGCAACATGGAATAAGTTTAGTTTTTTATGGAGAAAATGAAGCTGAATATGGAAATCCAATTGCAGATAATTCAGAATCTCTAAGAGATAAATCATATTTCACTATGAATAATTTTGATGAAATGTATTTAGCAGGTATCTCAGTAAAAGAACTAAAGGAGAAACATGAAGTTGATAAAGTAGATTTAATGACTTATCTACCAATTGACTCTTCTGAACTTGAAAACACAGATATACAGATACACTATTTGGGATATTATTTACACTGGATCCCCCAAGAAGCATATTACTATTCAGTTGAGAACACTGGCTTCAAAGCCAGACCTTATAGAACAGAAGGAACATATAGTAAATATAATAGTATAGACGACAAAATAGATGACTTTCACTATTTCACTACCTTTATAAAATTTGGAATAGGAAGAGCAACTTACGATGCATCTCAAGAGATTAGAAATAATCATATTAACCGAGATGAAGCTGTTGCACTAGTAGAGAAATTTGATGGAGAATTTCCTCAAAAATACTTCGAAGAAATTTTAACTTACTTAGAAATTAAACCAGAAGAATTTTACAGACTATGTGATGAGTTTAGATCACCACATCTTTGGACTAAAGAAAAGAAAGAGTGGGTGCTTAGACATAAAGTAAGTGGAACTGGAGTTGATGACAAAAAAGGACCCAAAGATAATTAGTCATTGATAAAGAACCGAACTTCTAGATCAGATCATCATGCTTATTCTTGTATGTAAATAAGCTTTCGTTTTTAGTAGCAATATGGTGAGTGTGAGTGACTGGTAGCTATGAGAGCCTATACAAAGTATGGCAAGCCTTTAGATTTATGATAATCATGGCATACCGAGATTCAATGGTAAAGATGCTCCGATAAATTTTTAAATCAATAAAGTAGGCATAGCCATGGCTATTCCTCACTGGGTTGATTAAATAGAGCATTCCTAAAAATAACCCCTGTAGCATCAGCTGGAATTTCTTCTCGAGCTAATGGTTGATCAACTTGACTTGGTG
>CAZWMS010000010.1:0-43145 GCA_964635015.1 uncultured Gammaproteobacteria bacterium
GAGCACTTCCTTGGTAAGGAAGAGGTCACCGGTTCAAGTCCGGTTATGAGCTCCATAAAAAAAATTTAGGAAAGATAGATGGCTAAAGAAAAATTTGAAAGAACTAAACCACATGTAAATGTTGGTACTATAGGGCATGTAGATCATGGAAAGACTACGCTTACTGCAGCTTTAACTAAGTTAAGTGCTGAAAGTTATGGCTCTGATTTTACAGCTTTTGAGGGTATTGATAATGCTCCAGAGGAAAAAGAAAGAGGAATAACCATAGCTACATCCCATGTTGAGTACGATTCTGATGCTAGACATTATGCGCATGTAGATTGCCCAGGTCACGCTGATTATGTAAAAAACATGATTACTGGAGCTGCTCAGATGGATGGTGCGATTTTAGTTGTAAGTGCAGCAGATGGACCAATGCCACAAACAAGAGAGCACATCCTTCTAGCTAAGCAAGTAGGAGTTGATCACATAGTGGTCTTTCTGAATAAATCTGATCAGGTAGATGATGATGAGTTAATTGAGCTAGTTGAAATTGAGGTTAGAGATTTGCTTAAGGAATATGAATTTCCTGGAGATGATACACCAGTAATCATTGGTTCTGCACTTAAAGCTCTAGAAGGTGACCAAGATCATCTAGGTAAGATCAAAGATCTTGTTTCTTCTTTAGATTCTTTTATTCCTGAGCCAGTTAGAGATATAGAGAAACCTTTCTTAATGCCTATAGAAGATATATTTACTATTCAGGGAAGAGGAACGGTTGTAACAGGCAGAATAGAAAGAGGAGAGGTTAAGGTTAATGATGATATCGAGATAGTAGGAATAAAAGATACATCGAAAACAGTATGCACAGGAGTTGAGATGTTTAGAAAACTTTTAGATGAAGGTAGAGCTGGAGAAAATGTCGGAATTTTACTGAGAGGAACCGAGAGGGATGATGTAGAAAGAGGGCAGGTTTTAGCTAAACCAGGATCTATTACCCCACACAATAAATTTGAAGCTCAAGTCTATGTTTTAACTAAAGAGGAAGGCGGAAGACACACTCCTTTCTTTAAGGGTTACAGGCCTCAATTTTATGTCAGAACAACAGATGTTACAGGAGCGGTAGAATTGCCCAAGGATGTTGAAATGGTTATGCCAGGAGATGATATTACTATGAATGTAGAACTCATTTCTCCGGTAGCAATGGAAGATGGCATGAGGTTTGCTATTAGAGAAGGGGGAAGAACTGTAGGCTCTGGAGTTGTTTCAAAAATAATTGAATAGGCCAGTAGCTCAATTGGCAGAGCGGTGGTCTCCAAAACCACAGGTTGGGGGTTCGATTCCCTCCTGGCCTGCCAGTAAGTTAGAAACCACCTATAGTTGAGATGGATATAAAAAATTTTGAAATGCAAAATTACTTAAGATGGATACTAGGAATTTTTCTAATAGGTTTAGCAACCTTTTCTAATTCTTATTTTTCTAATGAACCTCTCTTATACAGAGTTATAGGCGTAGTAGCTCTTATTTCACTAAGTTTATTGGTGCTTGTAAGCACAAAAGAAGGAAGGGATGTATGGAAAATAATCCTAGAGTCTAGAACAGAAATAAGAAGAGTTGTTTGGCCAACGAGAGATGAAACCATACAGACTACAATGATAGTTCTGGTGGCTATTACTGTGGCTGGTTTGTTGCTTTGGGGGTTAGATTCTTTCTTTAGTTGGTTAACTGCAAGTTTTTTAAGATGAATATGTCAAAGCAATGGTATGTAGTCCATGCATATTCTGGCTATGAAAATAAAGTTAGAGAATCTCTACTTGATAGAATTGACAGATTAGGGATGAAAGATGCTTTTGGGGAGATTATGGTTCCTGCTGAAGAAGTTATAGAAATGAAGGGGGGCCAGGAAAGAAAAACTCAAAGAAAATTTTTCCCTGGATATGTTTTAGTTAATATGGAATTAAACGACGATACTTGGCATTTGGTTAGAGAAACACCAAGAGTAATGGGTTTTATTGGAGGGACGAAGGAAAGACCCTCCCCAATCTCCCAAGAAGAAGCAGACACTATAATGCAGCAGCTAGAAAGTGGTACTGAAAAAACAAAGCCTAAAATAACTTTTGAACCTGGAGAAATGGTGAGAGTAATAGACGGCCCCTTTAATGACTTTTCTGGAGTAGTAGAAGAAGTCAATTATGAAAAGAGTAAAGTTAGAGTAGCTGTTTTAATTTTCGGAAGATCAACTCCTGTTGAATTAGAGTTTAATCAAATTGAGAAGGCTTAATGGCTAAAGCAATAGAAGGTTACATTAAGTTACAAATTCCAGCTGGTCAGGCTTCCCCTAGCCCTCCTGTTGGACCAGCACTAGGACAGCAAGGTTTAAACTTAATGGATTTTTGTAATGCATTTAATGCACAAACAAAAAATATAGAACAAGGCTTGACAGTCCCAGTAGTTATTACAGTATATGAGGATAAGAGTTTTAATTTTATTATAAAGACAACTCCAGCTTCTATTTTAATAAAGAAAGCTGCAGGAATCCAAAAGGGTAGCGGTACACCTAATAGTGAAAAGGTAGGTAAAGTTTCTAAGTCTCAGTTAGAAGAAATAGCTAAGATTAAAGATCCCGATCTTACTGCAGCTAATATGGAAGCAGCTGTTAGAACTTTAGAAGGAAGTGCTAGAAGCGCTGGAATTGAGGTAGAAGGATAGTGTCAGGAGGATATACACAAAGAAGAAAACACCTTTTTACTTTGGAGAAGAAAAAATACAGTATTGAAGAAGCTATGAATTTTTTCCTGTCTTCTCCAAAAACAAAATTTACTGAATCTCTAGATGTTTCAGTTAATTTGGGTATAGATCCTGATAAGTCAGATCAAAATGTAGGGGGAGCAACTTCTCTACCTTCGGGAACTGGAAAACCTTGTAATGTTGCTGTATTTGTTGAGGGTGATTTGAAAAAGAAAGCAGAAGAAGCTGGAGCAGATTATGTGGGAATGGAAGATTTAGCAGAAAGAATAAAAAAAGGTGAAGATAGCTTTGATGTTGTTATAGCAACCCCTGAAACAATGAAACTTGTTAGCCCTTTAGGAAAAATCTTGGGACCAAAAGGATTGATGCCTAATCCTAAAACTGGCACAGTTACTAAAGATGTAGAAAATGCGGTAAAGAAGGCTAAAGCAGGGCAAATAAGGTACAAGTCTGACAATGGGGGTATAGTTCATGGAAGAATAGGAGATCTTTCTTACACATCAAAACAGATTGCTGAAAATGTAGAAGCTGTTTTAGGTGATCTTCAAAAGAACAAGCCAGCATCGTCTAAGGGGATTTTTATAAAAAAAGTTTCTATTTCATCAACAATGGGAGCTGGAATAGAAATAGATCTTTCAACATTGAAATATTAAAGGAATGTTGATAATAAAAAGATTTCTTCTATACAGTGCGCTTAAATCGCATTTATCGAAGATCGTAGGTGTAAGAAATTTCTTCTTACTTAATATTTCAAACCTGCGTAGATGGAGAGCAATCATGATTTTTTTCATGGTATTGCTACCAGTTTTCTTACCTAAATATTATTTGGTAAGAGGAGTAAAAGAAGATGCCTATGCGCATTGATGACAAGAAAATTGCAGTTGAAGAGTTAAGTGAGATTGCTAATAGAGCAAGTTCTGCAGTAGCTGCAGATTATCATGGAACTTCTGTTTCTGATTTAACTCAGTTAAGAAAAACTGCAAGAGAATCTAAAGTTTATTTAAAAGTAATTAGAAATACTTTGGCTAAAAAAGCATTAAGTGAAACAAAATTTTCTTGTCTAGATGAATTGTTGGTGGGGCCTACAATTTTAGCATTTTCAATGGGAGATCCAACGAGTGCTGCGAAAATTGTTAATGACTTCAAAAAAACTAATTCTAACTTCAAGGTAAAAGGTTTATCTTTGGGTGATTCTTTACTTGAATTAACAAAGTTGTCTGAGTTAGCAAATCTTCCCACTATGGAAGGTGCACTTTCTCAATTAATGGGAGTAATCAAGGCACCCTTAACTAGTTTTGTTTCTTTACTTAACGAAATTCCTTCTAAATTAGTTAGGAGTATCGGAGCAGTAAGACAAAATAAGCAAGAAGCAGATTCTTAATTTAATAATAAATATACTGGAGAAAATTATGGCATTAAGTAAGGAAGAAATTTTAGAAGCTATTTCCGAGATGAGTGTGATGGATATAGTAGATTTAATATCAGCTATGGAAGAGAAATTTGGCGTTACAGCTGCGGCACCTGTTGCTGTTGCAACAGCAACATCTGGAGATGGTTCTGCAGAGGCACCAGGAGAAGAAGAGGCTGCTGAAGTAGATCTTAACTTGGCTGAAGTAGGGGAGAAAAAAGTAGAAGTAATAAAGGCGGTAAGATCTATAACTGGTCTGGGTCTTAAAGACGCTAAGGCTTTAGTTGATAGTGCCCCTTCAACCATTAAAGAAGGCATCCCAAAAGGTGAAGCAGATGAATATTCTAAACAGCTTGAGGAAGCCGGAGCTAAAGTAGAACTTAAATAGATAAAACAGATTTATAACTAATCTTAACTGGGGTATATATGTCATTTTCCTATACTGAAAAAAAGAGAATTAGAAGAAGTTTTGAAAAGATCTCAAGCGTAATGGATCTTCCTAACTTGTTAGCTACTCAACTTGAATCTTACGAAGATTTTTTGCAAAGGTATGCTGGTACATCAAAGAGAAAAAATGAGGGTTTAGAGCAAGTTCTTAATTCTATTTTCCCCATAGAAAGTCATAGTGGTCTTGCAAGGATGGAATATGCAGGGTACCGGTTAGGTGAACCAGTTTTTGATGAAAGGGAGTGCAAATCTAAGGGTATAACATACGAAGTATCCCTTCACATTAATTGTAATTTATTCTTTATTGATAAAGATACTGGAAAACTTAAAGAGGGTAAATCTGAGTGGGTTTACATGGGGACAACTCCATTAATGACCGATCATGGTACTTTTGTTATTAACGGCACTGAAAGAGTTGTAGTTTCCCAATTACATAGATCACCAGGATTATTTTTTGACCATGACAAGGGAAAAACACATTCCTCTGGAAAGGTTTTATATGGCGCTAGAGTCATTCCCTACAGAGGTTCGTGGTTGGATTTTGAATTTGATGCAAAAGATCTAGTTTATGTAAGAATTGACAGAAGAAGAAAATTATTAGCAACTATACTTCTTAAGGCCCTAAAGTTTACCAGTCAAGAAATTCTAGAGAAATTTTATGAAAAAGAGACTTATAAGATAAAAAAAGGAGGACTTTTCCAACTACAACTAGTACCAAAAAGACTAATGGGTCGTATTTCTCATGAAAATATTTCTTTTAGAGGAGAAGTAATAGTTAAGAAGGGTGAGAGAATAAGTGCAAGACATATAAGAAAGATTGAAAGTTCTAAGATTAAGACTCTTGACCTTCAAAAGGATGCCCTTTTGGGACAAGTAATCGCAAAAGACTATGCAGACAAAAATACCGGGGAAATTACTTTGGCTAGTAATACTTTAATTGATGAGAACTCAATAGAACTAATAGAAGAATTGAATTTAAAAGAACTTGAGTTACTTTATATAAACGATATAGAGGCTGGACCCTACATTGCAGATACTTTAAGGGCTGATAGTACTACTAATGAAATTGAAGCATTAGTAGAGATTTATAGAATGATGAGACCAGGAGAGCCTCCTACTAAAGAAGCAGCTCAAACTTTGTTCACCAATCTTTTCTTCAATCCAGAAAGATACGACTTTTCTTCTGTTGGTAGAATGAAATTTAATAGAAGATTAGGTAGGGAAGGCTTGGAGGGAAGTAGTACTCTAGAGCACGAAGATATTCTTGATGCTCTAAAGACCCTAGTCTCTATTAGAAACGGAAAGGGAAGTGTGGATGATATAGACCATTTGGGAAATAGAAGGATTAGATCTGTTGGAGAAATGGTTTCGAATCAATATCGCATTGGATTAATTAGAGTAGAAAAAGCAGTTAAGGAAAGATTAGCTACAGCAGAAGCTGATGAATTAGGACCTCAAGATTTAATTAATGCAAAGCCAGTTTCAGCTGCTGTAAAAGAATTTTTTGGTTCTAGTCAACTTTCCCAATTTATGGATCAGAATAATCCTCTTTCAGAGGTAACTCATAAAAGAAGGGTATCAGCATTGGGTCCTGGAGGATTAACCAGAGAAAGAGCTGGGTTTGAAGTAAGAGATGTTCATCCCACTCATTATGGGAGAGTTTGCCCTATTGAAACACCAGAAGGACCAAATATAGGCTTAATTAATTCTCTAGCAGCATTTGCTAGAGCAAATGAATATGGATTTCTAGAGACTCCATTTAGAAAAGCTGGAAAAGGTAGAGTTACTAATGAATTTCAATATCTATCAGCTATAGAGGAAGGGGACTTTGTAATTGCACAGGCTAGTGCTTTATTGGATAAGAATAATAAATTTATTGAAGGACTAGTACCTGTCAGATATAAAAATGAATTTTCTCTCATGCCCCCTGATAGAGTAGATTTCATGGATGTTTCTCCTCAACAGGTTTTCTCTGTAGCAGCCTCGCTAATACCTTTTCTTGAACACGATGATGCTAATAGAGCTCTAATGGGTTCAAATATGCAACGTCAAGCAGTACCTACTATTCAAACAGAACCTCCTTTAGTGGGGACAGGTATGGAAAGGTTGGTTGCAAGGGACTCAGGGGCAAGTGTTACAGCTTCAAGAGGAGGAATAATAGAGAGCATAGATGCCAGCAGAATAGTCGTTAGAGTAAACGAAAAAGAAATAAAAAAAGGGGATTCTGGAGTAGATATTTATAACTTAATAAAGTATACGAGATCAAATCAAAATACTTGTATTAACCAAAGGCCTATAGTTTCAGAAGGCGATAAAATTAGTAAGAATGATGTCCTAGCAGATGGACCTTCTGTTGATCTTGGGGAGTTATCATTAGGTCAGAATGTCAGGATAGCCTTTATGCCTTGGAATGGATATAACTTTGAAGATTCTATTCTTATTTCAGATAGGTTAGTTAGTGACGAAAAATTTACTAGCGTTCACATTCAAGAATTAAGCTGTATTGCAAGAGATACCAAGTTAGGACCAGAAGAAATATCAGCAGATATTCCAAATGTAGGAGAAGCAGCGCTTTCTAAATTGGACGAGTTTGGAATAGTTCATATAGGAGCGGAAGTAAAAGCAGGAGATATCCTTGTTGGGAAGGTTACGCCAAAAGGTGAAACTCAACTCAGCCCTGAAGAAAAATTGTTAAGAGCCATATTTGGAGAAAAAGCTTCAGATGTAAAAGACGGATCTCTTCGTGTACCTTCAGGAGGCGACGGAGTGATTATAGATGTTAATGTTTTTACTAGGGATGGTATTGAGAAAGATGGAAGATCTCAAATAATTGAGGAAGCTCAGCTTGTAGAAATTCAAAAAGACATAGATGATGAGTTAAAAATTCTAGAAGAAGCCACTTATTCAAGATTGGATCGTATATTAATTGGAAAGAAAATAGCATCTGGAAGTGGGCTTAAAAAAGGTTCAGTCATAAGCGCTGAGGATTTGAAGAAACTCTCTAAAACTAGTAAATTTAATATCAGATTAGTAAATGAATCAGCTAATGTTCAAATATCACAGATACAAACTAGCCTAAAAGAGTATAAAGAATCTCTTAAAAAAACTTTTGAAGAAAAGAAATCTAAAATCACTTCTGGAGATGATCTTGTCCCAGGAGTTCTAAAGATAGTTAAAGTATATTTGGCAATAAAAAGAAAAGTGCAGCCGGGGGATAAATTAGCTGGTAGACATGGAAATAAAGGAGTAATTTCTGTGATTATGCCTGAAGAAGACATGCCATTCGATGAGGACGGAGAACCTGTAGATATAGTGCTAAATCCCTTAGGAGTTCCATCAAGGATGAATGTAGGGCAGGTTTTAGAAACCCATTTGGGCTGGGCCTCTAAGGAGTTAGGAAAAAAAATTGGTTTAATGCTTGATAAGGGAGAGAAAACTTCTTCTATCAAAGATTTTCTTTCAGATATATATGAAAGAAATGGTTCCCAATCCCTTTCAACTTTATCAGAAGGGGAGATTCTTGAACTTGCATCTAATTTAAGAAATGGTGTTCCAATGGCCACACCAGTTTTTGATGGTGCTAAAGAAGAAGAGGTTAAGGATATGCTGGAGCTTGCAGGGTTACCTACTTCGGGACAAACTACCCTTTATGATGGAAGGAGTGGAGAAAAATTAGATAGACCCGTAACTATTGGATACATGTATATATTAAAATTAAACCATTTAATTGAAGATAAAATGCATGCTAGATCGACAGGAAGTTATAGCTTAGTAACCCAACAACCACTAGGAGGGAAAGCTCAGTTTGGAGGTCAAAGGTTTGGAGAAATGGAAGTTTGGGCATTAGAAGCTTATGGAGCGGCTTATACTTTGCAAGAAATGCTAACTGTTAAATCTGATGATGTAAGTGGAAGAACCAGGGTTTATAAGAATGTTGTGGATGGAAATTTTGAGATGGAAGCAGGAATCCCTGAATCTTTTAATGTTTTAACTAAAGAAATTAGATCTTTGGGAATAGACATAGATTTAGAAGAGACAGAAAAATAGGAGGGTAAGTTGAAAGATTTAGTAGATTTATTAAGAAACCAAGGACACGGTGTCCAATATAATAGTATTAGAGCAGGTTTAGCTTCCCCACAACAAGTAAGATCTTGGTCCTATGGAGAAGTTAAAAAGCCTGAAACAATAAACTATAGAACATTCAAACCTGAGAGAGATGGACTTTTTTGCGCTAAGATCTTTGGTCCTACCAAAGATTATGAATGTATATGTGGAAAATATAAACGCATGAAGCATAGGGGTGTAGTTTGTGAAAAATGTGGAGTAGAAGTAACACTCTCTAAAGTTAGGCGAGAAAGAATGGGGCATATTGAGTTAGCAGCTCCTGTTGCTCATATATGGTTTTTAAAATCCTTGCCTTCAAGAATAGCTTTAGCCCTTAATCTAACATTAAGAGATCTAGAAAGAGTTCTTTATTTTGAATCATTTATTGTTATCGATCCTGGCATGACTGATTTAGAAAAGGGACAACTTTTATCTGATGAAGAATATTATGAAGCTTTGGAACATTGGGGAGAGGAGTTTGACGCAGGCATGGGGGCTGAATCTGTCCAAAATCTATTGAAAGAGTTAGATTTAGATGGAGAAATTTCGTTTATTAACGAAGAGATTCCTAAAACTAGGTCGGAAGCCAAAATAAAAAAATTCACTCAAAGACTCAAACTTCTTACCTCTCTTAAGGATTCTAATAATAAACCAGAGTGGATGGTATTAGAAGTTCTACCAGTATTACCCCCAGAACTTAGACCTCTTGTGCCTTTAGAAGGGGGAAGATTTGCTACATCAGATCTAAATGATTTATACAGAAGAGTGATTAATAGAAATAACAGGTTAAAAAGGCTTCTTGATTTAAATGCTCCAGACATAATAACCAGAAATGAAAAGCGCATGCTACAAGAGTCAGTAGATGCATTATTAGATAATGGCAGAAGAGGAAGAGCAGTTACAGGATCAAACAAAAGACCTTTGAAATCTTTAGCGGACATGATTAAGGGTAAGCAAGGAAGGTTTAGACAGAATCTTTTGGGGAAAAGAGTGGATTATTCGGGGAGATCAGTATTAGTAGTAGGTCCTACTTTGAAACTTCATCAATGTGGGCTTCCAAAGAAAATGGCTTTAGAACTATTTAAGCCTTTTGTTTTTGGAAGACTCCAACAACTCGAATTAGCAACTACCATAAAGTTAGCAAAGAAGATGGTAGAAAGAGAAGAACCAGAAGTTTGGGATATTTTAGAAGAAGTAATTAGAGAACACCCAGTTTTACTTAACAGGGCGCCCACCCTTCATAGATTAGGAATTCAAGCTTTTGAACCTATTTTAATTGAAGGAAAGGCTATCCAGCTTCATCCGCTAGTTTGTAAAGCTTATAATGCAGATTTTGATGGCGATCAGATGGCTGTTCATATTCCACTCACAATAGAAGCCCAACTAGAGAGCAGAGCTCTTATGATGGCAACTAACAATATCCTTTCCCCTGCAAATGGAAAACCAATAATTGATCCTTCTCAAGATGTAGTTTTGGGCATTTATTATATGACTAGAGAAAAAATTAATGTGAAGGGAGAGGGGTTAATTTTTTCTTCTGTAGATGAAGCTAACAGAGCTTTCTCTTTAGGCAATGTAGATTTACATGCAAAAATTAAAGTACGATTGAAACCAAATAAATTAGAAGAAGAAAAAAGATCAATAGTTGAAACTACTTTAGGCAGAACCCTACTTTACGACTTATTGCCTGAAGGAATGTCATTTGATTTAGTTAATCGTACTTTAGACAGTAAGCTAATTTCTAGCCTCATCGATATTTGTTATAGAAAATCCGGTTTAAAAAGAACAGTTATTTTTGCTGACAGGTTGATGTATATGGGTTATGAGTTTTCTACAAAATCGGGGGCTTCAATATGTGTAGATGACTTTGTTATTCCTAAAGAAAAGGAAGCTATTGTAAAAGAAGCAGAGTTAGAAGTTAAAGATATTGAAGCACAATTTGCATCTGGCCTAGTGACAAAGGGAGAAAAATACAACAAGGCTATTGACATATGGTCTAGAGCAAATGAAATGATTGCAAAATCTATGATGAATAATATTTCTACAGAAGAAGTAGAAGACTCTGAGGGAAATACTGTAAGTTCTGATTCTTTTAACTCTGTTTATATGTATGCAGATTCTGGAGCTAGGGGTTCTCCGGCTCAGATTAGACAGCTAGCTGGGATGAGAGGATTGATGGCTAAACCTGATGGATCCATTATAGAAACACCTATAACTGCTAACTTTAGAGAGGGCTTAACTGCTCAGCAATATTTTATTTCAACCCATGGTGCCAGAAAAGGTTTAGCTGACACTGCTCTTAAAACAGCTAATTCAGGTTATTTGACAAGAAGATTGGTAGATGTGGCGCAAGATTTAGTTATAACAGAACTAGATTGTAAAACTTCTAAAGGGATCATTATGAGATCAATAATTGATGGTGGTGAAGTTATTGTTCCTTTAGGAGATAGAGTCCTAGGAAGAACGGTTGCAGAAGATGTCTTATCAACAGATGGAAAAAAAATACTAATAAAATCAGGTACTTTAATTGACGAGGATTTAATAGATTCTTTAGATGGACTGGAGATTTATGAGATAAAAGTCAGATCTCCAATATACTGCGATACTATTCATGGATTGTGCTCTAGTTGCTATGGAAGGGATTTAGGACGCGGTCACAAATCAGTTATTGGTGAGGCTGTAGGAATTGTAGCCGCTCAATCAATAGGCGAACCTGGAACTCAACTTACCATGAGAACTTTTCATATAGGAGGCGCAGCATCTGGAACTTCTGCAGAAGATAGTGTTGAAGCTCGTGTTGATGGTAAATGCATATATGAAACCAGATCCTTAAAAAGGAAAGATGGCACTTATATTGCCTTATCTCAATCTTCTGATATTACTGTAGTAAACAATAATGGAAGGGTTATAGAAAGACATAAAGTCCCTTATGGGTCTACTTTGAACTATGCTAGCGGTTCTAAAGTTAAAGCCGGAGATATTTTAGCAAAATGGGATCCTTTAAGTAGACCAATAATTGCAGAAGTAAGTGGTAAAGCAAAATTTGTGGACATAGAAGATGGAATAACTGCCAGATTACAAGTTGATCAAATGACAGGGCTTACTAATATCGAAATTATTGATGTTACTGAGAGGCCTAAAGGAGAGGCTCAAGAGAAACGTCCATCAATTTTAATAGTAGATGGAAGAGGCAAAGAAAAGAAGATTCCAGACTCTGATGCACCTGCTAATTATTTTCTACCTGGAAATGCTTTTATTCAATTATCTGACGGTCAGTCTATTGAATCAGGTGAAGTATTGGCTCGAATATCCCAAGAGTCAGCTAAAACTAAAGACATAACCGGCGGATTACCTAGAGTTGCTGATCTCTTTGAGGCTAGGAAACCAAAAGAAGCTGCTATTTTAGCTCAAGCTTCAGGAATAATTTCTTGGGGAAAACCTACAAAAGGTAAAGAAAGGTTACTAATAACTGATCAAGATGGAAAAGAAAATTCTTCTTTAATACCTAAGACTAGACATATAAATGTATTCGATGGGGAGAGAGTTGAAAAAGGTGACATTGTTTCAGATGGGCCAATGAGCCCTCACGATATTCTAGAGTTGAGAAGTCTCGATCAATTAACTGACTATATAGTTAGTGGAATACAGGAAGTTTACAGATTACAAGGTGTGACAATAAATGATAAGCACATTGAAGTAATACTTAAACAAATGTTAAGAAAAGTTGAAATTACTGATGTTGGTGATTCATCTTATATTTTAGGAGAACAGGCAGAATATTCAAGAATAGTTGAGCAAAATATAAAACTGAAGTCAGAGAAAAAGAAACAAATAAAATTTGAGAGAATATTATTGGGTATAACGAAGGCTTCTTTGGCAACTGAATCTTTCATTTCAGCTGCATCATTCCAAGAAACAACAAGAGTATTGACTGAAGCAGCCACAACAGGCAGAGTGGATTTTCTTAGAGGACTAAAAGAGAACGTAGTAGTTGGAAGGCTTATACCAGCTGGGTCTGGATTATCAGCTGCATTAGACTCTCCAGAAGAAGAAATTGAAAGTAAAGAATCTGTTGATTTAGAAGAAGCTCTGAGTGAGGCCTTAAGTCAAGAAGAGCAATAGATTGACGATTTAAAGAGCTCTCTTTACAATGCGCGACTTTCAATATAGCACCTAAACTTATGTCTACAATAAACCAATTGATAAGAAAGTCTCGAAAAAAGAAGAGAGTCAAGACGGATGTTCCTGCTCTTAAAGGTTCACCTCAAAAAAGAGGAGTCTGCACAAGGGTTTATACTACAACTCCTAAGAAGCCTAATTCTGCCTTAAGAAAAGTTTGTAAAGTAAGATTAACTTCAGGGTTTGAAGTTATTTCTTACATAGGCGGGGAAGGACACAATCTTCAAGAGCATTCAGTTGTCTTAATAAGGGGCGGCAGAGTGAAAGACCTTCCTGGAGTAAGATATCACACTATAAGAGGAAGTTTGGATACATCTGGAGTAGATGAAAGAAAACAGAGAAGGTCTAAGTATGGGGCAAAAAAACCTAAGTAGATAAAATGCCCAGAAGAAAAGAAGCTCCCAAGAGAAAGATTTTACCTGATGCTAAATACGGTAACTTAAAAGTTGCAAAATTCATGAATCAGGTTATGAGTAATGGTAAAAAGGCTCTTGCTGAAAGCATAGTATACGGTGCTTTCGAAGAAATTAATAAAAGAACAAAGAAGGAACCAGTAGAGGTATTTGAGAAGGCTTTAGATGAAATCGGTCCTATGGTTGAGGTCAAAGCAAGAAGGATAGGAGGAGCAACCTACCAAGTGCCTTTAGAAGTAAGGCCATCTAGAAGGTTAGCTTTGGCAATGCGTTGGCTTGTTAAAAGTGCAAGATCAAGATCTGAAAAAACCATGACCTTGAGACTTGCCCAAGAATTAATGGATGCAAGTGAAGGCAAAGGAGAGGCCATTAAAAAGAAAGAAGATACGCATAGAATGGCAGAAGCAAATAGAGCGTTTTCCCATTTCAGATTCTAATTTTTAAAATTAATTTAAATTTATTATGCCTAGAAAGACACCTCTCGATTTATATAGAAATATAGGAATTTGTGCCCATGTAGATGCTGGAAAAACCACTACTACTGAAAGAATTCTTTTTTATACAGGCATATCTCATAAACTAGGAGAAGTTCATGATGGAGCTGCCGTTATGGACTGGATGGAACAGGAACAAGAAAGAGGTATAACTATTACATCTGCTGCAACTACTTGTTTTTGGAAAGGGACCTCTCAGCAATATCCTGAACACAGAATCAATATTATAGATACTCCAGGCCACGTTGATTTTACTATAGAAGTTGAAAGATCTTTGAGAGTATTAGATGGTGCTGTAGTAGTATTCTGTGGAAGTTCTGGGGTAGAACCTCAATCTGAAACAGTATGGAGGCAAGCGAATAGATATGAAGTTCCTAGAATAGCATTTGTGAATAAAATGGATAGAGCAGGAGCAGATTTTCTAAAAGTAGTGGATCAAATTAAGTCTAGGTTAGGTGCTAATCCTATTCCCATACAATTACCAATCGGTTCAGAGGATGATTTTAAGGGAGTTATAGATCTTATTAGAAAAAAAGCAATTTATTGGAAAGAAGAAGATTTAGGCACTACTTTTACAACCGATGACATCCCTAAAAAATTATTACCACTAGCAGATGAATGGAGAGAAAAGATGCTTGAATCCGCAGCCGAAGCCAATGAGGCTCTCATGGATAAGTATTTAGAAGAAGGAGATCTTTCTGAAGAAGAGATTATTGAAGGTTTGCGACTTAGAAATATAGATTCAGAAATTGTAGTTACTTTGTGTGGTTCCGCATTTAAAAATAAAGGCGTTCAGACTGTGTTAGATGCCGTAATAGATTTTTTACCATCTCCAAGTGAAATTAAACCAGTTTCTGGTATTAGTAATGAAAAAGGAGAAGAAGCAACCAGAAAGGCTGATGATAATGAACCTTTCTCAGCTTTAGCTTTTAAGATAGCCACTGATCCATATGTTGGTTCACTTACTTTTGTCAGAGTCTATTCAGGAACACTCAATTCTGGAGACTCAGTATTCCTTCCAATGAAAAGAAAAAAAGAAAGGATAGGAAGAATGCTTCAGATGCATTCAAATAATAGAAAAGAAATAGATGAAGTTAGAGCAGGTGATATTTGCGCTGTTATAGGTCTAAAACAGGCAGTTACTGGAGAAACTTTATGTGATGAGAAAAACCAAATAGTATTGGAGGAGATGAATTTTCCAGAACCTGTTATTTCGGTTGCAGTAGAACCTAAAACTAAAGAAGACCAGGAGAAAATGGGTATAGCATTAGGAAGATTAGCCCAGGAGGATCCTTCTTTTAAAATGAGGACTGATGAAGAATCAGGTCAAACTATAATTTCAGGTATGGGTGAACTTCATTTAGATGTTCTGGTGGACAGAATGAGAAGAGAATTTAATGTTGAAGCCAATATGGGGAAACCCCAAGTGGCTTACAGAGAAACAATTAAGAAGCAAGTGGAACAGGAGGCAAAGTTTGTAAGGCAATCAGGTGGCAGAGGTCAGTATGGGCATGTTTTTATAAGGTTAGAGCCCCTTGACTCTGAAAAAGAGACCTATGAATTTGTAAATAAAATAGCTGGGGGGGCTATTCCTAGAGAATTTATTCCAGCAGTTGACAAAGGTTGCAGAGAACAATTAGAAGCTGGAGTGATAGCAGGATACCCTTTATTAGATGTAAAAGTAACTTTATATGATGGATCATTTCACGATGTAGATTCAAGTGAGATAGCCTTTAAAGTAGCCGGCTCTATGGCATTTAAAGAAGGAGCCCTTAAAGCTAATCCTGTGCTTCTGGAGCCCATTATGAGCTTAGAGGTTGTAACTCCAGAAAATTATATGGGTGATGTTGTTGGGGATTTAAGCAGAAGAAGAGGAGTTGTTCAAGGCATGGAAGATAACCCTACCGGGAAAGTTATTTCTGGAGAAGTGCCTTTAGCTGAGATGTTTGGATATGCAACTGATTTAAGGTCAGCAACTCAAGGCAGGGCTACATTTACCATGGAACCTTTAAAATACTCTGAAGTCCCCCAGAATGTAGCTGAAGCAATAATAAATAAAAGCGAATAATCTTAATTTTATAAGGTTAACTAAGAACAATAAATTTAAGTCTTTTTAGGGTTTTCTAGTTGACACTTTGGGGTCACAAAACTAGAATCTGCGGACTTTTTTGTTGGTTAGGCTCTAATCATTCAATTATTTAAGATTTAAGCCTTTTATAGTAATTTTATCCTGTTAAGAAGGAGCTAAAAATTTCTATTCTTTAGGGAATAAAAAAATAAGAAAAAATGCAAAGTCAAAGTATTAGAATAAGGTTAAAAGCTTTTGATCATAGACTTATTGATAAATCTGCAAAAGAGATTGTAGAAACAGTAAAGAGAACAGGTGCTCAAGTTAGAGGCCCTATTCCCATGCCAGTTAAGAAAAGAAAGACGACTATTCTTATTTCTCCTCACAAAGATAAAGATGCGAGAGATCAATATGAAATTAGAACTCACAAGAGGACTCTGGATATTTTAGAACCTTCAGAAAAAACTCTTGATGCACTAACAAAGCTAGAGTTATCTGCAGGTGTTTTAGTTCAAATAAGCCTAGATGAAGTGAAAAAATCATGAATGAAAAAGAAGTTAAAGAAAAAGAAGAAATAGTTAAAGCTGCTAAGGAGACCCCAACAGAAGAAGCCAAAGCTAAGGAAGAGACTATAGAAAACAAACCACAAAAAGAAGAAAAAGAAAAGGAAAACCAAACGGAAACAAAAATTCTTGGTTTAGTTGCAAAAAAAGAAGGAATGACTAGATATTTCACAGAAGAAGGACAGTCTTTTCCCGTTACTGTAGTTAGTTCAAAGCCTAATATTATTACCCAAATAAAGACAGTCTCAAAGGAAGGTTACTCTTCAATTCAGGTAACTACAGGAACAAAGAAAGAGAAGCATTTAACTAAATCTGAATTAGGTCACTTTAAGAAGGCTTCAGTAGATCCTGGAGAAGGGCTTTGGGAGCTAAAAATACCGCAAGGAGAATTAGGTGATCTTAAAGTAGGAAGTACTCTTGAAGTTGGACAATTTGATGAAGGAGAGTTTGTTGATGTATCGGGTATTTCTAAAGGCAAGGGATTTGCTGGAACAGTAAAGAGATGGAATTTTAAGATGCAAGATGCTACTCACGGTAATTCTTTATCACACAGAGCTCCAGGATCTATAGGTCAATGTCAAACACCTGGGAGGGTTTGGAAAGGAAAAAAAATGTCTGGTCATATGGGCGCCCAACGTAAAACTATTCAGAACCTTAAAATTTTATCAGTTGATAAAAAGAATAACTTATTACTTATAAAAGGTTCTGTGCCAGGATCTAATGGATCTAATGTACTTTTAAGACCAGCAGCTAAATAAAGATGGAAATTCAAACTGTAGATCAAAAAGGATCCAAGAATTCAAAGATAAAACTTTCGGATAAAGTTTTTTCCCAACCATTTAATGAAGATTTAGTTCACCAGCTTTTAACTACCTATATATCAAATAATCATAAAAAAACAAAAGGACAAAAAAATAGATCTTTAGTTAGAGGGGGAGGTAAGAAGCCCTGGAGACAAAAAGGTACAGGAAGAGCAAGGGCAGGGACAATAAGAAGCCCTATTTGGAGAGGTGGAGGAGTTACTTTTGCCCATAGTTATAAAATTAAAGCAAAGAAAAAGATAAACAAAAAGATGTATAAGTCAGCTATGAGATCTATTTGGTCAAAACTTATCAAAGAAAAAAAGATTATTGCTTTAAGTAAAATAGAAATTGGAGAACCTCCAAAATCTTCAAAAGTTAAAAAAATTCTAAATGATTTGGATATTAAGAAAGCTGTTTTTGTATTAGATAGCCAGAATGAGGTACTAGATAAAGCTACAAAAAATATAGCAGGAGTAGATGTTCAGATGATTAATTCAATAAATCCTTCTGTTTTAATTAATGCTGAGAAGGTAGTAATTACCTCTCAAGCTGTTGATTTATTAGAAAAGAATTATTCATAATGAAAAAAGAACTATATAGAGTAATTAAATCACCTCATTTAACTGAGAAGGTTTCAGGGCTAATGGAGACAGTTAATCAGTATGCATTTAAGGTCGATAAAAATTCGACAAAATATCAAATTAAAAAAGCTATTGAAGAATATTTTTCAGTTAATGTTGAGAAAGTGAATATAGTAAAGGTAAAAGGAAAGAAAAAACGTTCAAGATACAAGTTAAGAAAACAATCAGACTGGAAGAAAGCTTATATAACAGTTTCAGAAGGTCAATCTATAGATATGGGCATTGAATAAGAAATGGTTACTCAAATAAAAAAAGCAAAACCCTCATCTCCTGGTAGACGTTTTCGTTCTTGGGTCTCAAGAGATGGTTTGCATAAAGGTAATCCTTATTTACCTCTATTGGAGAAGAAAAATAAGAAATCTGGAAGGAATAATCAAGGTAGAATTACCACTAGACACAAAGGGGGAGGTCACAAAAAAAAATATCGTAGGATTGATTTCAAAAGATTAAAGGATGGAATTAAAGCAAAAGTTGAAACTATTGAGTATGATCCAAATAGGTCTTCACATATAGCCTTAATTCTTTATGAAGATGGAGAAAGAAGATATATTATAGCTACAGAAAACCTAAAACTAGGAGATGAAATAGAATCTGGATCTAAAGCTCCTATTAAGAATGGTAATAGCCTTAAATTAAGAGATATACCCTTAGGTACAACAGTAAGCTGTATAGAAATTTTTCCTGGTAAAGGAGCTCAAATTGCTAGGAGTGCAGGAACATCTGCACAAATACTTGCTATTGAAGGAAGATATACTACTTTGAGACTGAAAAGTGGAGAGGTCCGTAGAATATTATCTGACTGTAGAGCAATGATAGGGCCCATCTCAAATCCAGAACACTCTTTGACTTCTATAGGAAAAGCAGGAGCAAAAAGATGGTTAGGGGTAAGACCTACTGTAAGAGGGGTTGCTATGAATCCAGTCGACCACCCTCATGGTGGAGGAGAAGGTAAAACTTCAGGTGGTAGACACCCTGTTACACCATGGGGTAAGTCGACCAAAGGTTTTAGAACTAGGAAAAGAAAAAAACAAAGCAATCGCATGATTGTAAGACATAGGTATGAATAGATAATGCCAAGATCATTAAGAAAAGGTCCTTTTGTAGACTTACATCTTCAGAAGAAGGTAGACATTGCGATGCAGACCAAAGATAAAAAGCCCATTAAGACATGGTCTAGGAGGTCTATGATTACTCCTTCAATGGTTGGGTTAAACATTGCTGTTCATAATGGTAGACAGCATGTTCCTATATTTATTCAAGAAGATATGGTTGGGCATAAATTGGGTGAGTTTGTATTAACTAGGACTTTTAGAGTTCATTCTGGTGATAGAAAGGTTAAAAGTGAATAGAGATGACTGAAGTTAGTGCTAAATTAAAAGGAGCTCGTGTTTCAAGCCAAAAAGCTAGACTTGTAGCTAATCAAATTAGAGGAAAACAAGTTGAAGAGGCGTTGGGAATATTAAATTTTGGTAATCAAAAATCAAGCTGTTTGGTACTTAAAGTTCTAGAATCTGCAATGGCTAACGCAGAACATAACCTGGGATTAGATAAAGATAGTCTTTTTGTTTCTAAAATAAGTGTTGATGAGAGTTTTACTATGAAAAGAATTAGGCCTAGAGCCAGAGGAAGAGCTGATCAATTTTTTAAACGTAGCTGCAATATTAATTTAACAGTTAGCGAGAGAGGATAGAATGGGTCAAAAAGTAAATCCTATAGGTTTTAGACTTGGTATAACTACAGAACATACTTCTCATTGGTATGCTGAAAAGAAGGAATATACTGAAAACCTTCTAAAAGATATAGAAGTAAAAGAACATTTGGCCACTCAACTGAGTCATGCATCAGTAAGTAAAATAGAAATTGAAAGAACTGCTGACAATGCCAGGGTATTTATTCATACCTCAAGACCTGGAATCGTTATTGGAAAGAAAGGAGAAGATATAGATAGGATGAGGGAAGAAATAACTCAAAAAATGGGTATTCCTGTAACTCTCAGTATCAAAGAAATAAGAAAACCAGATTTAGATGCAACTTTATTAGCTGAAAATGTTGCTCAACAACTAGAAAGAAGAGTTATGTTCAGAAGGGCTATGAAAAGAGCAGTTCAGAATTCAATGAGACAAGGGGCATTAGGAGTGAAAGTTAGGGTTGCTGGAAGGCTAGGTGGAACAGATATCGCTAGAGCTGAATGGCACAAAGAAGGAAGAATCCCACTACACACCCTAAGAGCAGATATAGACTATGGGTTAGCTGAAGCAAAGACCACATACGGAATTATAGGTGTAAAGGCCTGGGTATTTAGAGGGGAAGTTCTTAAGCCATCCATTAAAGAACGCAAAAAACAAAGATAAGAGAAATGTTTCAACCTAAAAGACCTAAATACAGAAAACAGCAAAAAGGAAGAAATACTGGAAATTCTCATAGAGGTAGTACATTAAATTTTGGTACTTTTGGGCTTAAGGCAATTTCTAGGGGGCATCTTACTTCAAGGCAAATAGAAGCAGCCAGAAGAGCAATGACAAGAAAAGTAAGAAGAGGTGCAAAAATTTGGATAAGAGTCTTTCCCGACAAACCAATAACAAAAAAACCTTTAGAAGTAAGACAAGGAAAAGGAAAAGGCAATGTGGAATATTGGGTTGCGCCAGTTAAACCGGGAAAAATACTTTATGAGATGGAAGGGGTCAATGAAGAACTAGCTAGGGAGGCATTTAACCTGGCTGCATCAAAAATCCCCTTATCAACAGTATTTGTAAAAAGGGCATAGAAAATGGCTAAAGAAGGTTTTCTAAGTAAGTTACGAAATAAAAAAACAATTATATCTGATGAGGAAGAGAATCTTATGAAGGAATTAATGGATTTAAGGGTGAAACTTTCTTCTAGCCAACTCAAAGAAACTCACAGGATCAAAGAGACAAGAAGGAAAATAGCTAAGCTAAAAACAGTATCAAATGAAAATAAAGATTTGGATAAACCATGACCCTACAAGCAACTAGACAAGAAGTAGGCATTGTTGTTAATGCAAGCTTGGATAAGACTATTACAGTTTTAGTTCAAAGAAAGGTTAAACATCCCCTTTATAAGAAAATATTGAAGAAGACCACTAAAATATTAGTGCATGATGATGAAAATGAATGTTCTAAAGGAGATGAAGTAACTATTCAGGAATGTATTCCAATTTCAAAAAATAAATCATGGAAATTTATAAAGATAATTAAAAGAACTGAAATTAAAGAAAAGTAGGATGATTCAAGAACAAACATACCTGGAAGTTGCTGATAATAGTGGTGCAAGGAAATTAATGTGTATTAGAGTCCTTGGAGGCTCCAAGAAACGTTATGCGAAAGCCGGTGATATAGTAAAGGTAACAGTTAAGGAAGCTATTCCTACTGGTAGAGTAAACAGAGGAGATGTTCTTGATGCTGTAATTGTAAGGACAAAAAATAAGATCAGAAGATCTGATGGTTCAGCTATTAGATTTGATGATAATGCAGCAGTTCTAATTAATGCCCAGAAACAACCAATTGGGACAAGAGTCTTTGGTCCTGTGTCTAGAGAGTTAAGGAATGAAGAGTTTATGAGGATTGTGTCCTTAGCCCCAGAGGTTTTGTAAGTTAAAAAATATGAAAAAGTTAAAAACTGGAGACAAAGTTATAGTGATTGCTGGAAAAGATAAGGGCAAGCAAGGTACTGTTACTAAAATGTTATCTAATGGAAAATGTTTTGTAACAGGAGTTAAGATAATAAAACGTCACACCAAACCCAATCCAGAACAAGGCATCTCTGGAGGTATAGTGGAAAAGGAGTCCCCCATTAATATTTCTAATCTAGCAATATTCAATTCTTCATCAAAAAAGAAAGATAGAGTTGGGATTAGTGTTTTAGAAGACGGCACAAAGGTTAGAGTTTTTAAGTCATCTAGTAAGGAAATTAAATAAATGATACCTTTGAAGAAACATTATAAAGAAACTGCAATTAAAGAATTGATAGATTCTTTGTCTCTTAAGACCCCCATGGCAGCGCCTAAGATAAACAAGATAACTCTTAACATGGGTTTAGGAGAAGCTTCAGTAGATAAAAAAATACTAGAAGTTGCTTTAGAAGATCTTGCTTTAATAGCAGGACAAAAACCAACAATAACAATTGCAAGAAAATCAGTAGCAAATTTTAAAATTAGAGAAGGTATGCCAATTGGATGTAAAGTGACTTTAAGAGGTGATCGAATGTATGACTTCCTCCAAAGATTACTTGGCATAGCTATTCCTAGAGAAAGAGATTTTAGAGGCCTTGATTCTAAATCTTTTGATGGTAGGGGTAATTATTCAATAGGAATAAAAGAGCATATTATTTTTCCAGAAATAGATTATGACAAAGTTGATAAGATTAGAGGGATAGACATCTGTATAACAACATCTGCAAAGAGTGACAAAGAAGGGAAAGACCTCTTAATGGCTATGAAATTCCCTTTTAAAAACTAGAGGTAAATATGGCAAAGGCATCAATGATAGCAAGAGAGAAAAAAAGGATGAAAATGGTAAAACGTTTTGCTCAACTTAGAAGTGAATTAAAAAAGATTATAAAAGATCCTAAATCTACAGAAGAAGATAGGTATTTAGCTCAGGTGAAGCTACAAAAACTTCCAAGAGATGCTAGCCCTGTAAGGATTCAGCGGAGGTGTTCTCTTACAGGACGTCCTCATGCAGTTTATAGAGATTTTGGTTTAGGCAGGAACAAACTAAGAGAGTTAGCAATGAGAGGTGATATTCCTGGTTTAGTTAAATCTAGTTGGTGATAAATGATATGAGTATGCAAGATCCTATATCTAATATGCTTTCGAGCATAAATAATGCTCAGATGAGGCATAAATCTGATCTCATCATTCCTTCTTCTACTCAGAAAAAAAATTTGGTTAAGCTACTTAAAGATGAAGGATATATTGAGAGTTTTAGTATCTCGGAAGATAACAAACCTATGCTAACAATAAAACTAAAGTATTTTGAAGGAAGAGGAGTTATCAAGGAATTAAACAGGATAAGCAAGCCTGGATTAAGAAAATATTCTAATTCAAAAGACTTGCCAACAATAAAAGGAGGTCTAGGAATTGCTATTGTGTCTACCAATCAAGGCTTAATGACCGATGAAAAAGCAAGAGAAAAGGGCATAGGTGGTGAGGTAATCTGTTCAGTTTTTTAGAATAAATATGGCTAAAACTTATTTAAAAGAGATATCAATACCTGAGGGAGTAAAAGTAACTTCTGTGGATAATAAATTAAATATTTCAGGTAAATTAGGCAATGGTCAAATTGATATTCATAAGAATGTTAAAATTGTTCAAAATGAACAAACCATAGCCTTTACACCTACTGACGATCTTAAAGAAAATCAAGCCTTAACAGGGACCATGAGAGCCTTAACCTTCAATATTATAGAAGGTGTCACCAATGGGTTTGAAAAGAAATTGCAGATAAATGGAGTCGGTTATAGAGCAAAATTACAAGGTAATATGCTAGAGTTAAGTCTAGGATTTTCTCATCCTATAAAATATCAATTACCAGAAGGAGTCTCTGCAGACTTACCCAGCCAAACTGAGATAACATTAAAATCTTTAGATAAGCAACTTATAGGACAGGTAGCAGCTGAAATAAGAAAATATAGACCCTCTGAGCCTTATAAAGGTAAGGGAGTAAAATATTCTGATGAAAGAATTAGAAGAAAAGAGTCTAAGAAAACATAAAAAATGAATACTAAGAGATTACAAAGAAAAAGAAGAGCTAAGAAAACTAGGTCAAAGATTTCTTTAATTGGAAGAAAACGCCTAACAGTATTTAGATCTAATAATCATATATATGCTCAAATTATGAATAGCTCAGGTTCAGAAGTTTTAGCAGCAGCTTCGAGCAATGAAGGGCTTCTTAGAAAGAAAAATAAAGGGAATATTGAATCTGCAATAAAAGTAGGTGAGCTTATTGCAGAAAGAGCAAAAGAAAAGGGGATTAAGGAAGTGGCATTTGATAGATCAGGATATAAGTTTCATGGAAGGGTTAAGGCCTTAGCAGAGGCAGCAAAGAAAGAAGGATTAGTTTTTTAGATTATGAATAAAATGAAAGAAAATATTTTAAAAGATAATCTATCTTCAGAAGTTTTAGAAGAGAAACTTGTACAGGTAAACAGAGTAGCTAAGGTAGTAAAAGGAGGAAGGGTGTTTGGTTTTACTGCAGTAACTGTTGTAGGAGATGGCAATGGTAAGATTGGATTTGGAAGAGGAAAAGCTAGAGAGGTTCCTGTTGCTATACAAAAAGCTTTAGATCATGCAAGAAGAAATATGGTCAATATAGATTTAAAAGGTAAAACAATTCAATATCCTATCAGGTCCAAATATGGGGCTTCTATAGTTTTTATGAAGCCAGCAGCTCCAGGAACTGGAATTATTGCAGGTGGAGCTATTAGAGCAGTTCTTGAACTTGCTGGGGTGCAAGATGTTCTTTCAAAATGTTATGGCTCTACAACTCCTGTTAATGTGGTTAGAGCTACATTGAATGCTTTAAAGGAGATGGAGTCTGCACAAACTGTTGCAAGAAGATTAGGAAAAACTCCATGAATAAGAATAAGAAAATCTCTGTAAAGCTAATAAAGAGTCTTATAGGGACTAAAAAATACCAAAGACAAAGCGTAAGAGGACTGGGGTTGTCAAAAATTGGTCAAAGTGTTCTATTGTCAGATACTCCAGAAAATAGAGGAATGATAGTCAAAGCTAAACATTTATTAGAAGTAGATTAATTGAGTAAAAACTAATGGATTTAAGAAAAATACAAGCCAACTCAAAAAGAGTTAGAAATAAAAAACGAGTCGGTAGAGGCATGGGAAGTGGTTTAGGAAAGACTTCTGGAAGAGGTCATAAAGGCCTTAAATCAAGATCGGGCGGGAAAGTAAGGAGAGGTTTTGAAGGAGGTCAAATGCCTTTGCAAAAGAGAATCCCTAAATATGGTTTTTCTTCTAGAGCTAACCAATATTCTGAAGAAGTAAGACTAAGTGAGATAATAAATTTGGGTAAAAAGAATATAGATATTTCGATTCTTCGCCAAAGTAAATTAATTAAAAAACGGACTAATAAGGTTAAAGTAATCTTGGATGAATCTACAGAGAAAAAAATAAATTTATCGGGAATAGCTACTTCTTCATCAGTTAAAAATATAATAGAAAAAGCTGGAGGTACAGTAAAGTAATATGGTATCAAATCCCGCAAGTACAGCTCAAAATAAAGGACTCTCAGAACTTTGGAGAAGGCTAAGGTTTGTTCTATTTGCAGTCATTATTTACAGGATAGGAACCCACATACCAATTCCTGGAATAGACCCTGATAGATTGGCAAGTTTAGTTTCACAAAATCAAGGCACCTTATTAGATTTATTTAATATGTTTTCTGGTGGAGCTTTAGAAAGGATGAGTATTATGGCTTTGAACATTATGCCTTACATTACTGCGTCAATTATTATGAGTCTTGTTGAAGGAACAACCCCTTCAGTAAAAAAACGCTTTAGAGAAGAGGGAGAAGAGGGCAGGAGATTGAGGACATCATATGTTAGATATGGAACAGTACTTTTAGCCTTTATTCAAGCCAGTGGACTTGCTTTGGGTCTTCAGAATCAAGGTTTAGCTTTAAATCCAGGGTTTATGTTCCAATTGGTAGCAGTTATTTCCCTAATAACAGGCACTGTATTTCTAATGTGGCTTGGTGAGTTAGTTACAGAAAGAGGGATAGGTAATGGCATATCAATAATTATTTTTTCTAGCATAGTAGCCGGACTTCCAAGAGCAATAGGTCAGGCTTTTGAAGGGGCAAGACAGGGAGATATAAATTTACTTATGCTTCTTTCTATAGCGCTGGTAGCTATAGTTGCTATTGCTTTCATAGTTTGGGTAGAAAGGGGGCAGCGAAGAATTGCTGTAAACTATGCTCGGAGACAGCAAGGAAGGAAGATGGTTCAAGGTCAAGCTTCCTATTTACCCATGAAATTAAATCAAGCAGGTGTTATTCCTGCCATCTTCGCTAGCAGTTTACTTCTTTTTCCTGCTTCAGCTTCAACCTGGTTTGGTCAGGGAGAAGGATTTGAATGGCTTCAAGAGGTAGCTCTAGCTCTTGGACCAGGCCAACCACTTTATGTAATTCTATTTTCATTTTTAATAGCTTTTTTCTGCTTTTTTTACACAGCACTTCAATTTGATTCCAAAGATATATCTGAGAACTTAAGAAGGTCAGGAGCTTATATGCCTGGAATAAGACCAGGAGAACAAACAGCAGAATATATAGATAATGTCATGACTAGATTGACGGTATGGGGTTCAGGTTATTTAATTTTAGTTTGCTTAATGCCTCAATTCTTAATCGTTTCTGCCAGTGTCCCCTTTTATCTAGGTGGAACTTCTTTATTAATAGCTGTGGTAGTAGTTATGGATTTTATGGCTCAAGTACAGTCTCATCTAATGTCAAAACAATACGAATCCATGATGAAGAAAGCAAATTTGAAGGGTTATGGCCGCAATCCGTTAGGCGGGAGATAAGAAAGTGAAAGTAAGGGCTTCAGTAAAAAAAATTTGTAGAGATTGTAAATTAGTAAAAAGAAAAGGACGTATATACATAATTTGTGAAACAGAACCAAGACACAAACAAAGACAGGGGTAAAAATAAAAGATTATGGCACGTGTAGCAGGAATAAACATACCAGACAATAAGCATGCAGATATTGCTCTTACTTATATATTTGGAGTTGGTAAAACAAGGGCTTTAGAAATATGTTCTAAAGCAGGTGTATCTCCTTTCGTTAAAGTTTCTGAATTAAATGAAAAAGATCTTGAATCTATAAGAACAGAAGTTGGTAAATTTACAGTAGAAGGAGACTTAAGGAGAGAAATCGCTACTAACATTAAAAGATTGATGGATCTGGGTACGAATAGAGGTATTCGACACAGAAGAAATTTACCTGTCAATGGCCAAAGAACTAAAACTAACGCAAGGACTAGAAAGGGTCCTAAGAAACCTATTAGAAGGTAGAAAATGACAAATAAAAAAGCAACTAAAAAGATTAGTGAAGGAATAGCTCATATACATGCGTCTTTCAATAATACCCTGATAAATATAACAGACAAACAGGGGAATACTATAGCCTGGGGAAGTGCAGGAGGCCAAGGATTTAAAGGTTCAAGGAAAAGCACACCTTTTGCTGCTCAAAGGGCTGCAGAATATGTTGGAGATCAAATAAGAACTCATGGAATTGAAAACTTAGAAGTTGAAGTTAGAGGTCCAGGACCGGGAAGAGAATCTGCAATTAGAGGGCTAAATGCTAAAGGTTTTAATATAACTAAAATTACTGATGTTACCCCTATACCTCATAATGGTTGTAGACCACCTAAAAGAAGGAGAGTTTAGAATGGCTAGATATTTAGGACCAAAATGCAAACTTTCTAGAAGAGAGGGAAGGGATTTGCTTCTAAAGAGCGGCATAAGGTCCCATGAAGATAAATGTAGGTCTGAAACTATACCAGGACAACATGGCAGGAGAAGAGGGAGGCTTTCAGATTATGGAATCCAACTTCGAGAAAAACAGAAGGTTAGAAGGATTTATGGTGTTATGGAGAAGCAATTTAGAAATTACTACAAAGCTGCAGTTAAGAAGAAGGGGGTAACAGGTGATAACCTTCTACAATTTTTGGAGAGTAGACTTGATAATGTCGTTTACAGGTTGGGTTTAGCTTCTACAAGGGCAGAGGCTAGGCAATTAGTCAATCACAAGACTATTCTTGTGAATGAATCTTGTATAAATATACCGAGCTATCAATTATCTCCTGGAGACATTGTTACTTTATCTGAAAAGGCTAAGAGTCAAGGTAGAGTAAAAAATGCATTAGATACATCAAGCACTAGAGAAGATTGTGATTGGCTAGAAATGAATAAGAAAGACCTTGTAGGAACCTTTAAATCAATTCCAACAAGAGACTTACTTGATTCTGATATTAACGAAAATTTAATCATTGAATTATATTCAAAATAATCTAAGAGGAAAATATGACTGATAATTATGACATTATTAAAGACTTTTTAACCCCAACAGAGATAGTTGTTGAGGAGATGGGACCAACAAGATCAAAGATCATTTTAGAACCATTAGAGCAGGGATTTGGTCACACCATAGGAAATGCCTTAAGAAGAATAATACTTTCATCTATGCCTGGTACAGCAGTTTCTGAAGTAAAGATTGATGGGGTATTGCATGAATATAGTACCCTTGAAGGAGTGCAAGAAGATGTGCTTGATATACTTCTAAATTTGAGAGAATTAGCGGTTAAAATATTAGAGTCAGAGGATGTAGAATTAAAGATAGAAAAGAAAGGGGAAGGGAATGTTATTGCTTCCGACATAGATCTACCGGCTGGAGTTGAAATAGTAGATCCCTCACATCATATAGCAACCCTCAATAGTAAAGGCTCTTTAAATATGTCTCTAAAAGTTACAAGAGGAAGGGGATTTGTGGCAGTTAAGCCTTTAGGAGAAGAAGAAGGTCAAGAAGTTGGGCTTCTTCGGTTAGATGCAACATATTCTCCTATTAAGAGAGTCTCTTATTTAGTAGAAAATGCTAGAGTTGAGCAAAGAACTAATTTAGATAAGTTAATAATTGATATAGACACTGACGGAACCATTGATGCAGAAGAAATCCTAAGAATCTCTGCCACTATTCTCCAGCACCAATTGTCTGTTTTTGCTGAACTAGGAAGATTAGAAGAAGTTATTGAAGAAAATGATGAACCTACAATTGATCCTGTTATGTTAAGACCTGTAGACGAGTTAGAACTTACTGTAAGATCTGCAAACTGTCTAAAAGCTGAGAGCATTCATTACATAGGAGATTTAGTATCTAGGAAGGAGTCAGACTTATTAAGAACTCCTAATTTAGGGAAGAAATCTCTTAATGAAATAAAAGAGGTTCTTCATTCTAGAGGCTTGTCATTGGGTCTTATTTTAGAGAATTGGCCACCTGAAGTGGAATAAATAAATTAGGTACAATGAGACACAGAAAATCAGGAAGGAAATTAAACATGAATAGCTCTCATAGAGAAGCTATGAGAAGAAATCTTGCTTCTTCTATTATTCTACATGAGTCAGTTAAGACTACCCTAGCAAAAGCAAAAGATATAAGGACTTTTCTTGAACCTTTAGTAACTTTAGCAAAAAAAAATAATGTATCTAACCAGAGGAGGGCTTTTTCAAAGATTCAAAATAGAGAAGCTGTTGAGAAATTATTTTCTAAATTAGGGCCAAGATATTTAGAAAGACAAGGAGGGTACCTAAGGGTAATAAAAAGAGGTTTTAGAACTGGAGATAAAGCACCTGTTGCGCAGATAGAGTTCGTAGATAAAGTTGTTGAAGGGCAAGAAGTTAAAAAGATTACGAAAGATTAATTCTTAACTTTTCTCTTCTTAACCACCTCATTTTTTTGATTAAGGCTTTTAAGGAGATGCACTCCAGTATGGGAGTTTTTATTTTTACTTACTTCTTCAGGAGTTCCTTGTGCAATTATTTCACCTCCACCCATACCTCCCTCAGGTCCTAAGTCAATTATCCAATCTGCGCATTTTATTACTTCCATATTATGTTCTATCACTATAACTGTATTATTGTTATCTCTTAGTTTTGTTAACACTCTGAGAAGTAACTGTACATCGTGAAAGTGCAATCCTGTAGTGGGTTCATCAAGAATATACAAAGTATGTCCCAAGGTATTCTTTGAAAGTTCCTTTGCTAATTTTATTCTTTGAGCCTCACCACCAGATAAAGTAGTAGCTTGCTGTCCAAGTTTGATATACCCCAAACCTACCTCGTGTAAAGTAACAAGTTTATTTTTAATAGATGGTACAGCACCAAAGAAGTTTAGTGCGTCTTCTACTGTCATATCTAAAACTTCCCATATACTCTTCCCTTTAAACTTTATATCTAAAGTTTCTCTATTGTATCTTTTCCCATTACAAACATCGCAACTAACATATATATCTGGCAAGAAATGCATTTCAACTTTTATTACACCATCTCCTTGGCATGATTCACACCTACCTCCTTTTACATTAAAGCTGAACCTTCCTACTTTATAGCCCCTAGATCTAGACTCTTGTGTGCTAGAAAAAAGCTCTCTAATAGGCGTAAAAAGTCCTGTATAAGTAGCAGGATTAGATCTTGGTGTTCTTCCAATTGGACTTTGGCTAATTTCTATTATTTTGTTTATCTCTTCTGACCCTAGTAAACTTTTAAATGGCTTAGGGTCCATATTTTTTAATTTACCAATTTCATTAGATACTGCAGGAAGAAGAGTCTGATTTATAAGAGTAGATTTTCCTGATCCAGATACACCAGTAATGCAAACTAGCAAGCCAAGAGGTATAGTTAATTCTGTATTTTTTAAATTATGACCACTAGCCCCCTTTAATTTTAGGATCTTATCAGGAATAATTTTTACTCTCTTATCAGGTACTTCAATCCTTCTTTTACCAGATAGGAATTGTCCAGTTATAGATGTTGTTGATTTAATAATTTCACTCGCTGTACCTTGGGCGCAAATTTTCCCACCGTGTTTACCTGCTCCTGGTCCAACATCAACTATATGATCGGCAAAGAGGATAGTTTCAGCATCATGCTCAACAACAATAACTGAATTTCCAATATCCCTTAATTTAGACAGTGTTCGTAATAATTTTTCATTATCTCTTTGATGAAGCCCTATTGAGGGCTCATCTAGGATATAGGTGACTCCTACTAAACCTGCTCCAATTTGACTAGCTAATCTTATTCTTTGTGCCTCTCCTCCACTAAGACTCTCCGCGCTTCTATCTAAGGTTAAATAATTTAAACCAACATCAATTAAAAATTCTAATCTTTGTCGAATTTCTTTTATTATTCTGTCAGCTATTTCCTTCTTTTTACCTTGTAAATCTAAATTTGAAAAAAAGTTAAAAGCCTCATCAATTGTTAAACAAGTTATTTCAGGTAAAGAGCTATTGTCTAAAAAAACATTTCTTGCCTCCTCTCTAATTCTAGTTCCATCACAAGAAATACAATTTCTAATGCTAATTAGTTTTGAAAGCTCTTCCCTTACATGGTTTGATTGAGTTTCTCGATATCTTCTATCTATATTTTTAAGCACTCCCTCAAAAGAAAAAAATCTATCTACCAATCTGCCTCTTTTTGTTTTCCAACTAAAGTCAACTATTTCACCAGCAGTACCTAGTAAAATAATCTCTTTAATCTCCTTAGAGAGAGAAAAGAAAGGTTCGTCTAAAGAGAAATTGTATTGTTTAGATAAGCTTCTTAAGAGATGAAAGTGCCATTTTCCTCCAATACCCCAGCCTCTTATAGCTCCATCTCTTAAGCTAGCTGAGGGTTCATGAATTACTTTCTTTTCATCTACATAAGGTTTTATTCCGAGACCTTCGCATTCAGGACAAGACCCTGAAGGGTTATTGAATGTAAATAACCTAGGCTCTAATTCAGGAATACTGTATCCACATTTAGGACACGCCATTTGAGAAGAAAAGGTTATTTCTTTTTCTTCATCTAGGTTTACTATCTTTAGTAATCCATCTCCAACACTTAGTGCGTTTTCTACTGATTCGGAAAGCCTTAATTCAAAATCATCTTTTTCTAAATCTTTAGAAGGCATCACAAGTCTATCTACAACGGCCTCTATTGTGTGTTTCTTATTTTTATTAAGCAGAGGTGTATCTTCTATATCTACAATAATACCGTCTATTCTTACTCTAACGTAGCCCTGTATTTTTAATTCTTCTAATACATGTAAATGTTCCCCTTTTTGTTGATTTATAAGAGGAGATAGGATTATAAACTTAGAATTTTTCTTTAATCTTAAAATTTGATCACATATTTGATCTACTGACTGCCCTTCTAGAGATAGTTTATGATGTGGACATTTTGGAGAACCGGCTCTAGAAAACAAAAGACGTAAATAGTCATAAATTTCTGTAACTGTGCCAACAGTTGATCTTGGGTTGTGAGAAGTAGATTTTTGTTCAATTGAAATAGCAGGCGAAAGTCCTTCAATATGATCTACATCTGGTTTTTCCATCATGGATAGAAATTGCCTAGCATAAGCTGAAAGAGATTCAACATATCTCCTTTGACCTTCAGCATAGAGCGTATCAAAAGCCAATGAAGATTTACCTGATCCTGAAAGACCAGTAATTACAACCAATTTATCTCTTGGAAGATCTATGTCCACATTTTTTAGATTATGCTGTCTAGCACCCTTTACACTTATGTTTTTCATATAAAATAAGAAAAGTAAATCTTTTAGACCTTAAGTTATGAAAAGTGATTATAATCTTTTAGGAGTAATAAGATTTAATAAATTATAAATAAAAAAAATATGGCAAGAAGTGGAATAAATAAAGTAATTTTGGTAGGAAATTTAGGTCAAGACCCTGAGGTTAAATACACTGCAGGAGGAGATGCTGTTACAACACTAAGTTTAGCAACTTCAGACTCTTGGAAAGATAAGGATACAGGAGAGAACCAAGAAAGAACTGAATGGCATAGAGTGGTTTTATGGAGAAGGCTAGCTGAAATTGCAGGTGAATACCTTAAAAAAGGATCTAAAGTTTATATAGAGGGTCAGTTACAAACAAGGAAATGGGAACAAGAAGGACAGACTAGATATACAACTGAAATAGTTGGAAGAGATATGCAATTTCTAGATTCGAAGGGGTCTTCTGAAAATGATGGTAGAAGCATTGAAAGGCAAGAAAGTAAAACTAAAGAAAAGCCACCTGAAATACCTTCAAGTGAAATCGACGATGAAGATATTCCTTTTTAATTAAATTTTTTCAAAAATAATACAAGAATTTGTTCCACCAAAACCGAAACTGTTAGTCATAACTCTCTTCATAGATTGAGACTTATTTGCTAAGAGAATTGGGGCTTCTTTTATCTTTTCGTCAATCTTGTTTATGTTCACAGAAGCTGTCATAAAATTTCCATTTAACATAATAAGGGAAAAAATTGATTCTTGAACTCCTGCGGCTCCTAAAGAATGACCAGCAAGAGATTTGGTAGAGCTAATGTAAGGTATTTCATCTTGGAACAAGTTCTTTATTGCATTAATTTCTACGATATCTCCAACCGGAGTACTTGTTCCATGCGCATTTATATAATCAATTTTATTATTTTCTACCATTTTCCAAGCATCTTGCATGCATCTATAAGCTCCTTCTCCCGAAGGGCTTACCATGTCAAGGCCATCAGATGTAGCTGCATAACCCTTAATCTCAGCATAAATTTTTGCCCCTCTTGCTTTTGCATGTTCAAGTTCTTCAAGGACCAAACAACCTCCACCTTCTGCTATAACAAAACCATCTCTATCTGAATCAAAAGCTCTCGAAGATTCTTCAGGTTTATCATTATATTTGGTTGAAAGAGCTCCCATTGCATCAAACAAACTAGTCATACCCCAATGTTCAGCTTCTGCTCCACCGACTATCATCACTTTCTGTTTCCCAAGGATTATTTGTTCCATCCCTACACCAATACAATGTGCGCTTGTAGAACAAGCTGAAGATATAGAGTAATTTACTCCTTTAATTTTTAGCATTGTTGATAGACATGCAGAGACAGTACTACCCATTGCTCTAGTTACTCTATAGGGTCCAATTCTTTTAATACCTTTATTTCTTAATATATCTGCTGACTCAATTTGGTCCTCAGAAGAAGCTCCACCCGACCCCATAATTAAACCTGTTTTAGTATCGGAAATTATTTCTTCTGAAAGATCAGAATTTTTAATCGCTTGGTCAGCGCTTAAGTAAGCAAATGCAGCAGCCTCACCCATAAATCTATAAGATTTACGATCTATACACTCTTTTAAGTTAATATTCTTTATATCACCAGATATGTGACTTCGTAGTCCCATACCCTTATTAACTTCATTGAGAGTTATTCCTGAAGAGAGGTTTTTTAAGGAACTAGTTACTTCTTCAACATCATTCCCTATACTGGAAATAATCCCCATTCCTGTAACAACTACTCTCTTCATTTCTTAAAAAGAAGATATATCTTGAAATAGACCAACTCGCAATCCTTTGGCTTTGTAGATGATTCTATCATCTACAGCCATCACTCCATTTCCTATGCCTACTGTTATTTTCTGGGTAATAATTTTTTTTATGTCAATTTCATAAGAAACTCTTTTAGATTCAGGCAATACTTGACCTCTGAATTTAATCTCTGAAGCTCCAAGAGCTCTTCCTTTCCCAGGCTTTTTAAGCCAACAAAGAAAGAAACCCACTAATTGCCACATTGCATCTAAACCTAGACACCCTGGCATAACCGGATCACCTTTAAAGTGACAATCAAAGAACCATAAACTTGGATTAATATCTAGTTCAGCTATAATTTTTCCTTTATTAAATTCCCCACCATCCTTTGTTATCTTTTTTATCCTATCAAACATCAACATGTTAGGAGTAGGAAGACGTCCATTTCCTAAGCCAAATAATTCTCCATCACCACAAGATAATAATTCAGATTTGTTATAACTATTTTTAGGTACAAACATTTAAAAGATCGCTTTATATTTGAATATAATACAGTCTAGAGCTAAAAAAGGTGAGCCTGTTTAATTTTATTTAACTAGAGAATTATTTTATTCTTATTTTTAGTGAATTGACCATATTTTCTAATTCAGTTCTGTATGGAGTTTGAGGGAAAAGGGAGAGTTGTTTTAGACAAGATTTTGAATGTTTATTTACTTCTTTTTCAACTTGCTTCAAGGCGCCAGAATTCCTGACAATTGCAATGACTTTAGACAGTTTTCTGTTGTCTTTTTTTTTCAGAGTATCTTTTAAAAATTTTGTCTCTTTCTTGCTGCATAGAGAAAAGGTTTTTATTAAAGGTAATGTTAGCTTTCCTTCTTCAAAATCTTTCCCTATTTTTTTACCAGTTATTTTTTCTTTACCTATATAATCAAGAAGATCATCTTTAATTTGAAAAGCTATTCCAAGACTATAAGCAAATTTACTTGAGGATTGACGAAGTTCTTTTGAGGTTTCAGCAATAATAGCAGCACTTAAAGATGAAGCTTTAAATAATTCTGCTGTTTTCCTTCCAATGATCTCAAAATAATCTTTTTCAGAGTAATTAGTTTGTCCTCTCAAAATTAGTTGCAAAACCTCACCTTCTGATATTCTGTTAGTAGAGTCTGCTAATATTTTCATAACATGGTTATTTTCTAAGGAAGCCATTAGCTGAAAGGCTTTAGAGTAAACAAAATCTCCTACTAGGACTCCATGAGCATTACCCCATTTTGCATTAACACTAAGTTTTCCTCTTCTTAAATCACTTTTATCAACAATATCATCATGTATAAGAGAGGCTGTATGGAGTAATTCAATTACACAAGCAAGGGTTACTAGTTTTCTTTTTTTATAACCTAAAGCCTTGCCAGTAAGGATAGTTAAATACGGTCTTATTCTCTTACCACCAGAGCCCACTAGGTATGAGGCTATTTCTGTTGCTAATCCAATTTCAGATAGAAGAACCTTTCCAAGCATTTCCTCAAGTAAAATTATCTCCTTTTCTATGATCTTGGTATTGTTAAGTAATAAACTCATAATGCTTCGCATATTTTAGACTAACTTTAAATAAGATTCTTTTATTGCGGTTAAGGTCACTTTTTCGTATAGTGCGCCTCCTTAGATTTTCCGTTTAGGAGTTTATTATGTTCGCTGTAATTGAATCAGGAGGCAAACAGCATAAGGTGGCTGAAGGAGATTCTATTAGACTTGAGTTAATTGCCTCTGAAGAAGGTTCTACTATCGAATTAGATAAGGTACTGATGGTTCATGACGGGAAGGACTCTAAAGTTGGCTCACCATTTCTTAAAGATACAAAAGTTATAGCTGAGGTACTTAAACACTCAAAATCTAGTAAAATAAAAGTATTCAAGATGAAGAGGCGCAAAGGTTATAGAAGAACGCTTGGACATAGACAGAACTTTACAGAGGTTTTGATAAAATCAATTAAGAAAAAACCCTAGAAGAGAGAATGTATGGCACACAAGAAAGCTGGTGGTAGTAGTAGGAATGGCAGGGATTCACAATCTAAACGCCTAGGTATAAAAAGATTTGGGGGTCAAGAAGTGCTTGCTGGATCTATAATCGTAAGACAAAGAGGAACAAAATTTCACCCAGGCAAGAATGTTGGGTGTGGTAAAGATCATACTCTTTTCGCAAAGATAAACGGGAAGGTTTCTTTTGAAAAAAAAGGCCCTCGCCTGAGACAATTCGTTAATATAGAGCCGAGCTAGATTCTTTTCACCATAGAGAAGAAGAATATTAAAATTCAATGAACTTCATTGATGAAGCCTTTATAGAAGTATCTGCTGGAGATGGAGGTAATGGTTGTGTAAGTTTTAGAAGGCAAAAAAATATAGCTAAAGGGGGCCCTGATGGAGGAAATGGTGGAGATGGTGGAAGTATTATATTGAAGGCAAATAAGGGTCTGAATACTTTAGATAGATTTAGATTTGAAAGAGATTTTCAGGCTAAAAGTGGCTCTAAAGGTTTAAGTGGCAATAAAACTGGTTCTAACGGAGAAGATCTTATTATAGAAGTTCCTTGTGGCACTGTTGTTTATGATAAAAATTTAGAAGAAGAACTAATAGACTTAGTTAGTGATTTAGACCAATTAACTATAGTGAGAGGTGGTAAAGGGGGAAAAGGTAATCTTAGCTTTAAGAATTCTAGAAACAGGTCTCCTACTCAAAGCACAGAAGGGCAGATTGGAGAGAAAAGGTCTGTTAAGTTGGAATTAAAAATTCTTGCAGATGTGGGTCTTTTGGGTAAGCCAAATTCAGGAAAGTCGTCTTTGGTTAGATCTATTACAAGCTCTGTTACTAAGATAGCAAATTATGAGTTTACAACCCTTAATCCTAGTCTTGCTGTGGTTAATTTTTCTTCTGACAGTAGTTTTGTTATTTCTGACATTCCAGGATTACTAAAAGGGGCATCAGAAGGTGTAGGTTTAGGACTGCAATTTCTTAAACATTTATCTAGAACAAAAGTTATCTTACAGATAATAGATGCTTCTTTAAAAGACACTCCAGAAATAATACAGGAAATAGAAGAGCTTTACTCTGAGTTGAAAGAATATAGTAATAATCTTACAGTTAAGGTCAAATGGATTGTTCTAAATAAAATTGATCTAATAACTGAAGAGAAACAGAAGGAACTTAGATCCGAGTTACAACCTTACTTTGGTGATGGAAGAAAGATTAGTTTTATATCAGCACTTGAAAATATAGGCACAGAGGAGTTGGCTAGGGAAGTTGGTGTTTATATGGAGAATCTAGATGGCTAAAAGAGGTGAAAGATGGGTAGTTAAGGCTGGTAGTAGCTTAATTGCAGGAGATGATAAAGGTCTTGATAGGTCTTTCATAAAGGCATTAGCATATCAAATTAACCATCTCTTGCAGAAAGAGATTGAAATTATAGTTGTTTCTTCTGGGGCAATTGCTAAGGGAATCTTTGAATTAGATATGCTTGAAAGACCTTCAAATTTAGCTCTTCTTCAAGCTTCAGCTGCAGTTGGACAATTAGGGCTAATTAATTCTTATCAAGAAGAATTTAATAAGTACAACATAAAGACGGCTCAAGTTCTTATAAGCCATGATGATATAGTTAATCGACACAGATATCTAAATTCTAGAAACAGTTTAATAACTTTACTTAATTTAGGAGTTGTACCCATTGTCAATGAAAATGATAGTGTCGCAACAGAAGAAATTACTTTTGGGGATAATGACATGTTAGCTGGGTCATTAACTGGCCTTATTCAGGCTACAAGATTAGTTATCTTGACAGATCAAAAGGGAATTTGTGACTCCAATCCTACCACTAATAAAAACTCCAAACTTTTAAGGGAAATTGATTTAGAAAGAGATAAATCTGAATTAAAAAGATTAGTTCAAAGTTCCTCGGGAATTCTTGGAAGGGGGGGGATAAAAACAAAATTAGATGCCTCGAGGTTAGCTTTAGATTTTGGAGTTGAAGTCATTGTTGCTGATGGAAGAAAGCATGACACTTTAATGTCTATATCTGATGGGAAAGAGATAGGAACTTCAGTAATTAGTCAAAGTAGACATTTAACTTCTAGAAAAAAATGGATAGCTTCACTAGGAACTCCTAGCGGTAATTTAATCTTAGATGAAGGCGCTGTTACAGCTATCACAAAGAAAGGGAGCAGTCTTCTTCCTGTGGGCATAACAAATATTGAGAAAGAATTTGAAAGAGGTGATTTATTATCTTGTAGAGACAAGACAGGTTCTGAGATTGCTAGAGGTTTAACTAATTTTAACTCTAAAGAACTCAAAAAAATTCTAGGTTTAAACTCCAAGAAGATTGCAGAAGAGTTAGGCTATCCTACTGACGAAGAAGTTATTCACAGAGACAACTTAATTTTAAGATAAGCTTTTTATTTTTTTAACTAACCTTGATTTAGTCCTAGAAGCTTTATTTTTATGGATTACTTTTTTTCCTGCCATTTTATCTAATACTTTTTCAGCTATTTTCATTGAATCAACCGCCTTCTGTTTATCTTGCTCTTCAATTGCTTTTTTTACAGCTTTTACTGCTGACCTAACCGCCGATCGTTGAGAACTCTTTAAAGCATGCCTTTTTGGGTTTTGTCTAGCTCTTTTTATTGCAGATTTTATATTAGCCATATACTTGTCTTAACTTGTGAGGCGCGCATAATGCTTTCTTTGAAGATTAGTGTCAAGTTAGCAAGTAATGACTAAAGAAATAAAAAGGTTTTTAATAGCTGTATTAAGGTTTCATGGAGATGTTTTGTTAACTACTCCTATCGTAAACTCTATAAAGAGAAATTATCCAAATGCTTTAATTGATGTCCTTGTTTATGAGGGAACAGGAGTTCTTTTAGAAAATGACTCTAGAGTAGAAAATATTTTGGAAGCTAGCATTTCCTCAGAACTAGGTTTTATGAAAAGAATTTTAACTGAATTAAACCTCTTAAAAACTTTAAGAAAAAATAAATATGATTTTGGTATTTTTTTAACTACACAATGGCGAATCGCTCTAATGGGAAGAGTTTTAAATAATGTTAAAACTGCAGCTGTTGACGACAAAAAAAGACGAACTTTTTTATGGACTAAAAGTTTCTCTTTTATTTTCCCTGAAGCAGGAAATAACCATATTATTGAAAGAAATCTAAGGGCATTAGAAATTTTAGGAATTACCCCAAAAGAAGAAGATTTTATGCTTAATATCAATATTCCTGATAACTCTAAAGTATTTGTTGAAAGGTCTTTGGACGAATTCTTAGTAAAAGATAAATTTTGTGTTATGCATCCAGTTTCTAGGAGAAAAAGCAAACAATGGTCCCAAGATTCTTTTGCAGTCTTAGCAGATCATTACAGCAAATTAGGTTTAAAAGTAGTTTTAACTTCTGGGCCAGACAAGGAAGAAATAAATTATTTAAAAGGAATTTGCGATCTATCCAAATCTGTACCCATAAATTTAGGAGGAAAAACTAGCCTTTATGATTTAGCAGCATTGATTGAGAGAGCAAATTTCTTTGTTGGACTTGATTCAGTAGCCTCTCATCTAGCTGCAGCTGTAAATACAAAAGGAGTTGTTTTATTTGGTCCCAGTAAGCAAGAAAATTGGAAACCTTGGTCTGATAGGATTCGTGTAATTTGTAGGACTAAAGAAGAGGAATATTGCAAGATTCATGGTCATATGGAAGGAAAGTACAAGAAATGTCTTTGTTATATTTCTCCTGAAAGAGTTATTGGGGAGGTAGATAGATTATTTAACTAAGGGACTTGATAAAGTCTATTTTATTCAGAAAATCACCTAGATCTTCGTAGGATAAACCACAAACAATTCTTTCTACTCCCATATCTTCAAACTTTGTTAATTTCTCTTTACTTAAATGTTTATCCTCAAGATCTAGCCTACTGACCACACTGATTTTATCGCTGAGTTTATCTTCGGAGTCACAGAGGTCTCTATAGATTTCTAAATTTTCTTTGAATTCTTCAGGATCACCTACTATAGGAATCCATCCGTCGCCATATTTTACGGCCCTTTTGATTGAGTAATTTTTAGATCCAGCTATGTATATAGGCGGCCTGGGAGGCCTGGGTTTAAACAAGAATTTTTGCTCATTTAATTCGACTTCATCTTGATTAAAGGCTGTATGCAAAAAACTTAAGAGTTCATCAGTTTTTTCCCCTCTCTTTGTCTTATTAACTCCAAGTGCTTTAAACTCCGCATCCATCCATCCCAGACCGATACCTAATAGCAAACGATTGCCTGATAGCTCTTGGATGCTCGCAATTTGTTTTGCTGTTGGTAAGATTTCACGATAAGGCGCAATTAAAACGCCACTACCTAAATTTATAGATGAGGTTAATCCTGCTAGCCAAGCTAAACTGCTCAAAATATCTACATAACGACCACCAGAGCCCTCTGAATCTTTGGGTGGAATTGCAATATGATCTACCACCCAGATGGATTCAAATTCTCTTTCTTCAGCTGCCAAAGCTGCTCCAGCCATGATTTCTCTGGTCGATTGATCGCCCATGTTTCTTATCATTAATCCAATATGCATGTTTCTTTCCTGTAGTTTGACTTATAGTTTGCTTTAATAATCTTTATTGGTAAATATCCATTTGCATATGGGGGAAAAATTTAAAAATGAGCAATAACACAGAAGTCCTTATTGAAGGTCTAACTTTTACCGAAGGTCCTCGTTGGCATGAAGGAAAACTATATTTTTCAGATTTTTTTACACGTAAGGTTTTAGCTGTAGATACCAAAGGTTATTTAGAAACCATTGTTGAAACACCCCAACAACCTTCGGGGTTAGGTTGGTCACCTGACGGATCCATGCTCATTGTTTCTATGAACGATCAAAAGTTATTGTCATTTAAGAATGGAGAGTTAACTGAATTGGCAGATTTAAGTCGCCTAGCTACTCACTATTGTAACGATATGGTTGTTGATAAGAGAGGCAATGCTTATGTAGGTAATTTCGGTTTTGATTTGCATGGAGGAGAACCAATTAAACCGACCAATATTATTTTAGTTAAACCAGGTGAGGAGCCTCTTGAAGTTGCAGAAAATGTATTTTTTCCCAACGGAACCGTTATTACCCCAGACGATAAAACTTTAATAGTGGGTGAAACCTTTGCATCCTGTTTAACAGCTTTTGACATCAAAGAAGATGGAACTTTAGCTAATAGAAGGGTATGGGCAGATTTAAGATCTATAGAAGAGGGTTATGCCCCTGTTCCAGATGGAATTTGTCTTGATGCGGAAGGGGCAATCTGGGTGGCCTCTCCTACAACAAATGATGTTATTAGAGTCCAAGAAGGGGGTGTCTTATTGGATAAAGTGGAAGTTGATAGAGGGGCTTTTGCCTGCATGCTGGGAGGAGAAAACGGTAATACTTTATTTATCTCTACCGCAAATGATTCTCAAGAAGAAATTTGCATTAAAGAAAAATCCGCACGAATCGAGATTATCGAAGTGGATGTTCCCCGAGCGGGTTTGCCTTAAAGAAGATTTAAAGCTTTGTAGGAATTTCCCGTCTCTTTTAAAGTACCTTCAATTGAGTAAGTGGAAAGACCGAGTTCTTCTATTGCTAAAGAACAATAAGATCTAGGCGAATCATAAGTCTTCTCTTTAGGTTTTCCATCCTCCATTTCTTCCCCGCCTATATGTTCTATTTCTGGAAATAGCTCTTTTAGTTTAGCTTGAAGTTCCCAGGTAAACATCTCACCAGATCTATCTGTTGCAGAAAGAATGTATCTTGAGCCATTTTTTGCATTGCTACTTTCCGTACCCAACCTATGGGCTCTAGCCACATCTCGAACATCCACCATATTCCAAAGCATCGTGCTTCCTCTAAGTTTTCTTTCTTTCCAATAACCAAAGTCTAGACCTTTTAATAATTGCCCAATGAAAAACTGCCAACTAAAGAATTGGTTGTGATTGTCACTCATCAAGGGCCCAATCACATGTATGGGGTTAATGGAAATAGCTTCAAAGCATCCATCCTCTTCAGCAGCCTTATAAATCATTTTTTCGGTATTTGCCTTAGCCATGGCGTAAGCTATATCTCGGTTTTTTGAGATGTTTTCCTCGGTCCAAGCTCCTCTATAACCTTCCACATTATCTCCGCACCAATCTTTCTCTGTGAATATATAACCTTCGGGTCTGGGGTGGCCCACTGCAGCAAAAGAACTGGTAAAAACAAAACGTTTTACTGTTCCAGCTCTTTTCACTGACTTAATTACATGCTCATTTTGGGTAAAGCATCCATCATAGACTTCCTGCGGGGTTTCTCGATTGAAGCCTATTGCTGCGCCACAATGAATAATTCCACTACATCCTTCAAAAGCTTTGTCATAACTTCCTTTTTCTAAAAGGTCGCTTTCGAATAATTCTGCAATGCCTTCCAAGCCCTGTTCATTGAGATTACGAAGATGATCAACTTTCTTTTCATTGCTTACATCTCTGACGCAAGCATGAACCTGATAACCTTGATGCATTAAATCTTCAACAACCCGAGACCCTATGTATCCACTTGCTCCAGTAACAGCTACCGGACCATCGGCCTTAGATATTCCTGTCAATTTATCTCGTTGTCATCAGAAGAAGGCCTTTCTTCTACTTCCTTTCCTTCTTTTGTGTTGCTGAAGATGGTTTGAATAAAGTCTAAAGATATCCAAATACCCACTAAACCAACTAAAAGAATCCAAATAATATTATTTTCAAACATAGCTGTAAATCTACATCACATTCTAAATATATGCAATTTGGGGAGCTAACTGATATCAGTCCCAAATTTTACAGTTCTAGTCTAATAAAAGCTGGTGCTAAAAGTACATGAACGTTTAGTGATTCTAAACAACCAGCCTTAAGCTCTAATTCTTGAAAGTATTCCGAAGGTCCGTAAGCACTTTTAACCGCAGAGGCAACAAAACCAAATTTTTTGTAGTAATTAGGGTCACCTAAGAGGAATAAGGCATCCAAACCCTCATTCATGCTCTTCTCAATTACAGCTTGCATAAGAGCGCTGCCTATTCCTTTGGATTGAAATTCAGGAAGCACAGACAAAGGAGATACTTGACCACAAGACAAACCTACATCTGGTTCCAAAGTAACGGGGGAGACAAAAACATGACCCACGATGACTGAGTCTTCTGCCACTAAATTAACTA